>NVSI01000105.1 GCA_002401195.1 Alphaproteobacteria bacterium | reverse complement strand
CTAAATTAATAATATTATCTTTAAGATAAATAGTATTATATTTAGGACGAACACTAATAGTTTCACCATCAGGAGAAGTATAAGTTCCTTTAGTATCTATAGAAACACCTGGTTTAACAGCTTGTGAATTTCTTTTTTGAAAATCTCCTGTATTTTTATAAAAAGATAAATCACCAGAATTTGCCGAAGACATAAAAAACAAGCTTCGTACGCATGTGTGCGACATTGACGGGTGCGATGGAGATGGTGAATTCAAGGCGCCCAAAGACCGTGGCCTCAATGTCTATCACCATTTATGTAAGGCGCATATCACTGACTATAACCGTGCTTGGAATTTTTTTGATGGAATGGCGGATCAAGATGTCCAAGCTCACGTTTACGCCTCTCTTTTTGGTGACCGCCCGACATGGAAATACACGGCATATGGTGATTTAGAGGATAAATTACGCGAGCAAGCGTCAGGATTTCGTAATGACGATCACCGCGCCCGCGTCGAAGAGGAAAAAGAACGCCGCCGCCGTGAAAAATTGATCAACCCACAAACACCAGAGGGTGAAGCGATGCAGATCATGGGCCTCACTCCGCCGCTCGATATGGCTCAATTAAAAACCCAGTACAAAACATTGGCAAAAAAACATCACCCCGATACAAACCGGGATGATCCTGACGCGGAAGRWWRMKYRARAKACMWTNMYWTGKMGTMCNAMYKTCWTRYKSMWWKYCTATCAAAAATTTGAAGAAAGCGGCCTGACTTAACGGTACGCTCTCATCAGTTCATTTTCCCAATGGGCATTAGAATTTTTTATCACGTCGGAATACTTAATCAAACCCTTTTCCAAACGCTGTGAAAAATCGTTGAAACGCTTATTTAATTTATCCATTTCCGCGTGCACTTCTGACCAATCAGTTTTGGCCTTAGAAGTTGACGAGTGATGGCCTGGACAATCTATTGGCATGATCTATCCTCTATTATAAACAAGGCCAGGAGAAACGTTTGAGTTTCCAGAGCCGACACCACGTTCAACGTCATAATTCACGCGATTATTGGCTGCATAACTCTCAAACGTTTTAGGCTCAAAAGAAGGCAAGCTAGCTTTTGTGCGCGTCGCGATCCACTGTGCGTAGTTAGGATCTTTTTGTGCAATAGCTGAAAATAACTCATGCACACCTCGATTATGTTTCTCACCTTCTGGAAAAGCACCGTTAACCACTAACTGGGCTTCTTTTGTCAATTTCATACGCATAATTTTATTCCCTCAATATTTTCTAGTTTTTCCGAAATATACATAAGATTAATTGTTTTGTCAAATCGCGATGTGTAAAATATATTTATCCGCGATATTGTTTGATTTTTTCAACCATGGAAAAAAACCCATTACGGCGGTTGGGCGATAAATGTTCGGACAAACCAAGATCTTTAAAAACAGCCTCCATATCCACCTGCCCCACCTCAGTGACCGTTTTACCGCCATACGTGGCGATCACAAGCGCGATTAACCCACGAACAATATGCGCATCACTCGTCCCTTGGATAGATATAGCATCATTTTGAAAGGATAGTATCATCCACACCCGAGACGTGCAGCCAGGCACCAAATAAGCATCATGACAAAACTCATCTGGGAAATCAGATAGGTTCCGACCCAAATCAATTAAGTATGCATAGCGGTCTTCCCAATCATCAAGGAGAGAAAATGTGTCTTGAATGTCCTGTAATTTCGTCATCTTAACGAATATTTAGCGTTTGAACGTAAAAGTAAAGAGAGAAGACCCCTTGCATGTGTCGCGCGGTGTTGGCAAAGTGTAAGAAACGATTCACAAAGGATTTTAAGGAAAGCCTCATGAGTAAGTCAGAAGACGAAAGCAAAAACACACTTTATTGTTCATTCTGCGGCAAAAGCCAGCACGAAGTCCGTAAACTCATTGCGGGGCCAAATGTTTTCATTTGTAACGAATGTGTTGAACTTTGCATGGATATCATCCGCGAAGAAGACAAAACACAAATGGCCATCAGTGACGATGGAAAAATTCCAACCCCATCACAAATTCGCGAGAATTTGGACGCTTATGTCATCGGTCAAGACTCCGCAAAACGCGTGATGGCCGTTGCCGTTCACAACCACTATAAACGCCTTGAACACGGTGGAAAAGAAGACGGCGTTGAATTGGCAAAATCCAACATCCTTCTTCTTGGACCAACGGGGTGCGGTAAAACATTATTGGCCGAAACATTGGCGCGAACATTGGATGTTCCCTTCACAATGGCGGATGCAACAACATTGACCGAGGCCGGTTACGTCGGTGAAGACGTTGAAAACATTGTTCTTAAACTTCTTCAATCTTGTGATTACAACGTGGAACGTGCCGAACGCGGTATCGTTTACATCGATGAAATCGACAAGATCTCTCGTAAATCAGACAACCCATCCATCACACGCGATGTGAGCGGTGAAGGCGTGCAACAAGCGCTCTTAAAGCTGATGGAAGGCACGACAGCCTCCGTCCCTCCTCAAGGGGGCCGAAAGCACCCTCAACAAGAATTTTTACAAGTTGAAACCAAAAATATTCTCTTTATTTGCGGTGGAGCCTTTGCAGGCATTGATAAAATTATTTCAATGCGCGGAAAAGGAACCTCCATTGGCTTTGGCGCCGATGTTCAAGGCCCTGAAACACGCGGTGTTGGAGAGCTTCTTGAAATTCTTGAAACTGAAGATTTGATCAAATATGGGCTAATCCCTGAATTCATCGGACGCCTTCCTGTTGTCGCAACATTACGCGACTTGGACGAAGGGGCGCTTATTCGAATTTTGACAGAGCCAAGAAATGCCCTGACCAAACAATATGCGAAACTTTTTGAACTTGAAGGCGCGAAACTAGTCTTCGAAGACGATGCCCTCGTTGCCATCGCCAAGAAAGCGGTTGAGCGCAAAACTGGGGCACGTGGATTACGGACAATCATCGAAAACATGCTTTTGAACGCCATGTACGAAGTTCCAGACATGGATGACGTGATCGAAGTCATTGTCACGGCCGAAGTTGTGAACAATGACGATATCGACCCGACATATGTCCGTGGGAAAAAGAAAAAATCCACAAAGAAAAAAGATGACAAAAAAAATAAACCTGAAAAGGTTGCATCATAAAAACCAAAAAACCCCGCACAACGCGGGGTTTTTATTAAATTCATTTATAAAATAATTACTTACCCTTAACCGTTGTCAAATATGACACCAAAAGAAGACCAAGGAATACACTTGTTGTGTATGACAGGTATACTGCGCCAACCGTTACAATCACAGACAGGATATCACCTGACAATTTTTTGTGATGAACAATTGTTCCACCCGAGATCAAAACAAATAATGTTCCGATAACAGTAGAAAGCCCAATACCGCCGARAATACCGCTTATCACGCCTCCAGCGACGCCAATAGAGCCCAGTACATTTCCAGTTAAAGTCGTAAGCCCAAGTAAGATGACAGACATTCCGAC
Source organism: Alphaproteobacteria bacterium (assembly GCA_002401195.1). Taxonomy (GTDB): domain Bacteria; phylum Pseudomonadota; class Alphaproteobacteria; order Micavibrionales; family UBA1664; genus UBA1664. Next base: position 2,253 of record NVSI01000105.1, on the reverse strand, counting down.
AAAGAATATCAATGAATCCGTAATTGAGCGTGTTTTTGTTAAATCAGTGATCTTGTTAAACATGAGTTATGCCTCCTTATTCACTTTTTCATGAGGGTTCCACCAATGGACAACCTCTACTATTCCAGTATACTCCGAAAACTATGGAAACTGACAGAAATTCAGCATCGAACATGTGACGCAACGCATCCGTAAAATTCGAAATACATGACTATTCATCAATAATTACAATGTATTATAAAAAATAGAAAAAATGCTGCACCGCACAATCTCTGGCCGTAAAAAAAGCCGCCAAAAGGCGACTTTTAAACGTCATAAAGACAAATTAGCTATCCGTTCCCGTTCCAAGGAAGTTAGAAAAGTCAAAACCAGCCTTCGTTGGTTCCGCTGATTCCATTTCTTGGTATGTTTCTGCCTCTGATTTTGGCAAAACATTTCCGGCTTTAACCCATTTTATTTGGGCCTTTTCAACAATCACTTCATATTCATCAAAACGACATAAGCCAAGCTCAATGGGTGAGCGTGGTTTGATATTCGTCATATTCGCATGTGTTTTTTCACGAATATTATTGATTGTGTTCTTTGTCGTTCCAATCAATTTGATGATATTCGCATCTGTAAGCTCTGGATGATTTCTCAAAAGCCATGCAATCGCATCCGGCTTATCACCGCGTTTTGATACAGGTGTGTAACGTGGGCCCTTTGAACGTGCCTGAGGCTTTGGAAGTGTTGATTTAACAATCACAAGGCGGCCATCTGTGTCCGCTTCGCATCGTTCGATCTCTTCTTTAAGCAATTCACCTGTATTCATTGGGTTTTGACCCGCTATTTTCATCCCTTCTTCATCCGCCAAAGTTTGCACTTCTAGGCTATGAAGATGGCAGAAATCTGCGATCTGATCAAATGTTAGCATTGTATTTTCAATCAACCATACGGCGACTGCTTTGGGCATATTTGGTGCATCGGTCATGGATACTCTCCTTTTAAAATATAAATCTTCTCCATTGTGACAAGCCGTTTTTTTGGCTTGCCCCACGACTTTGATATTGACTTCAATGTCGGGAATATAAAGAGTTATACTCATATTTATAAAAAAAAGAAAGAAAATAATATGTTCGATGAAGAAGGCCGCAAAATTGACCTTGGACAACAGATTGGAATGAACCTCACACAAATGAGCGTCACTGATTTAAAAATCTATACTGACAACCTCAACGCGGAAATAAAACGTGTTGAAAGTGAGGTAAAAGGCAAAGAAGCCTCAACCGCTGCGGCCGATGCCTTTTTCAAGTAAAAATCACTCTTTCTTTTTCTCAAACACAAAAACTGCATTCCCCCCAATAATCAAGATCGTTCCGATCACGACATAAGGATGCAATTCCGAAAGCCCTAACATAACAAGCATCGCAATCGACAGTGGCGGCGTTAAATAAGCCGCGCCTTTCCATGTCAAAACGGAAACATCGCTGAAAATCCACAATAAAACCAAAGCCATAGGAATGGCGACAACCCGCACCAAGGGCTGCAGACACATGAACAATCACGACAAACCAAGCCATAGCCCCCTCACTGGATCCAAGTGCGATAAAAACGGGATAAAGCGACCAGATAAAAACAGACGCTAATTTGTAAAGAAGGGTTTCGCGATTCATGTCTTTTTTTTCTTTATAAAACCTCGTATAGTGCGCACGCAACGAATGTTGCAAAATGAACGCTATGTAATTTATAGAGAAAAAAAGAAAACGCAAATGCACGCAAATAAACGCAAATCTTTTAAAACTATCAATCTTTTTATTAGCGTTTATTTGCGTGCATTCGCGGATAATAAAAATCACTAAGCACATGCCTGTTCTTCTTTGTAGTGACATTAAATTAAAAAATCTACAATCTATACTTGACCGTTATGGTGTAACAATTATAGCCGTCGATGAAAATGCATCAATACCCGGTAGTTTCTGGCAACCGCCGGAAGCTGGATTAATCGGCAACAAACTTTATATCCGAAACGATACACCGGTACATTCTGCGCTACACGAAGCTGGTCATTACATTTGTATGGATAAACAGCGAAGAAATAATCTCGACACCAATGCCGGTGGCGACTACGAAGAGGAAGATGCCGTGTGCTACTTGCAGATACTGTTATCGGACTTTATTCCTGAAATGAAACAGAATCGCATGTTAAGTGACATGGATGCGTGGGGCTATTCGTTTCGATTAGGTTCTGCTAAAGCATGGTTTGATAACGATGCA
>NVSI01000104.1 GCA_002401195.1 Alphaproteobacteria bacterium | reverse complement strand
TACGCGATTCGAATTCTTTTGGTGTCCAAATTTGAAATTTTTGTCCCAAACCAACAAAGGCGACTTGGTCATCGATGCCTGCAAAATCAATGAAATTTTGCGGTAATATAATACGCCCATTTTCATCGAAATTCAATTGCACAGATTCCCCGAACAAAACCGTCGCCAATTCATCATGATCATCCGAGAAAAACGCAAACTGGCTGTCCATACGCGCGCCCATATTCTCCATCGCCGCCATACCAACGCCTTCCAACGCCTTTTGAGTATAGGACGGAAACAACACAACACCTTGATAGGATTCATGTGCCAAGGCCGCACGAAAAGGTGCAGGCACGGAAACCCGGCCCTTTTTATCGACACGATTAATAAATGTTGAAAGAAATAAACCCACGTTTTTTGTATCCACTCACATAATTTCCACAATCCAGATCACATGAGGGGGGAGTTAAAGCGTCCTAAAAACCCCCCTCACGATCATGTGTGGATATATATGGGATAGCATGGGAATCCATGGGAAGTCAAATTTTAGATGGACCCAAGGCGGCTTTATGCACAGTTGTTTTTTTAAGGGAAGAGGAAGAAAATTAGCAATAAACGCGAATCGTTGGACATTTGCGAATGTAATCATACAATTTCTCACCGCGGAACGGCTTTGCAATAAAGCCTTTGGCGCCATTTTTCATGCATGTCACAATACGGTCCTGAGCCGCATCCGCGCTTAACATCACGACATAGGCCTTTGGGTCAATTTCCATGATTTCTTCTAAAATTTTATGCCCCATTTTATTAGGAAGATGAATATCCAAAAATACAACATCAGGGGAATGCGCCAAATATTCAGCCGCAGCGCGCCCGCCATCCGACACTTCGACCGTTTTGAATTTCCCTTTTAACGCGCTGGTCGCGATATTGCGCGCAAACAAATCGTCTTCAACAATCATCACAACGTCGTGATTTCTTCGCTCGCGTTCTTGGGCGACAAATTCCTGAGATAATTTTTGAGTTTCCACCGAGGTGGGAGAGAAAATATATTGCAAACTGACCAGACCGTCATCAATAATGCATTGCTCCCCCATGCGGCACATATAATCGCCCTTCATTAATGATTTAACCTTAAAAGAAATATCATCAATGACCAGTTTGTCACCCATCTTACAAAAAACGGAAATGTTTTTTCGGCCATCAAAATAAAAACACCCAGGAAGGCTTTCAAATATCTTGAATATTTTAACAGACAGATCATCCATGACGATATCATCGGCCAAATCATTAAAATWCATCTCTAAAACACGCCAATGCCGCGTGTATTCGACATGATTATTACTCATCGCGTGCGATAAATCGAATTTACGGTTAACCAAATAGTCCATCGCCATTATGGGGCAACCCCGTATTTATTTTGAAAAAACTCAATCGCCTTGGCGGCTTCAGATTTAATATTTTGAAATATTTTTGTTTTTTCATCATCCGGCGCCTTCCAGTTATCTTGCGCAAACACACACACATCGCGCAGGCATTCCGCCCCTGCAAAACCGGCCATTCCTTTTAATTTGTGAGAGACGTCATGCCATTCCTGCACACTTTTATATTCCAAAGAACTATTCAACTCCGCAACATAGCTTTGCGCCTGAGCAACAAAAAGATTAGCCATGTGCGCCGCGTTCTCCGCATCCTCACCCACAAATTCATGAAATATTTCCTGATTGATTATTTGTAATTTGTCCATAAAACTAAAATACCACACCCTCGTAGAGCATTTCATCCATGAGTATCTATGTATTCCCTCTGCTTTCCACCTCTTTCGGATTTATGTTGATGATTATGGAAAGTTTGCAATTCCCAAAGTTTAAGTTTGTTTAATATTAACATATTGAAATACAACGATTTTATTTGACATTTATCATAATAATATGACATAACTATAGATACCAACCTAAAAACGCATAGGCAAAAGATTTTTGAAAAGGGAAGACAAAATGATTTTAATCGGATTATACGGGCTGACGGTTTTGAGTTTTACAGGGCTTTTAGGGGCGGTTATATCCGCGATCTACCAAAACCATCAGGCTCATAAACAATTTGCGCGAACGATGCGCAATATCGCGCGATTTGATATGGCGCGCGGCACATTTATTAAGTTTGCTTTTCATCGATCCGCAGGATTTTGAAAAGCGTGCGGAGATGAATGCAAAAAATAAAAATAAAATCGGATGACTTATAAGCCGGATTTTGTATCCGCATCCACACATAAAGTGGGGAAGAGGCAGCAATCATTCATCTAGGATGGTTGTTGCCAACCACCTCAAGCGCCCTACCCGACCATCGATGCGGAAAAGCATCATAAGACAGTCCTATTTGGGCTTGCATCTGACAAGGTTTACACTGCCGTCAATGTTACCATCAACGCGGTGCGCTCTTACCGCACCTTTTCACCCTTACCTTGCGAACAAGGCGGTTTGTTTTCTGTTGCACTTTCTCTCGAGTTACCCCGGGCGGCCATTAACCGCTGTCATTTTTCCGTGATGTCCGGACTTTCCTCTCATGTCACCACAAGCGATCACCCTGTCATCCGATTTTATAATCATACAAATGCCACAGATTACGGACGAATAGCAAGATTTTCTTTCACCAACCTATCCCATGGGAATAATGCGCCAGGGTCTTGTTTACGGTTTGGCGCAATATCGACATGCCCCAGCACCAATTCAGGCTTGATCGGAAATTGACCGTATATTTTTTTCATGAGGTCAATGAGCGCATCAATCTGTACATCAGGAAACGCCCGATACCCATGATCATGGCCTGGGTTAACCAGCTCTATTCCAATGGAGAAATCGTTAAATCCCTCACGGCCATCAAATTCAGATACGCCCGCATGCCATGCCCGTTTATCAGGCGACACGTGATTGTAAACGGTACCGTCCTCGTCAATTGTATAATGCGCGCTGACTTGTGCCTTTGGATCGCATAATCGTTCCAAAGCATCCTTTGCCGTTTTCATGCCCGTGTAATGGACAATGATCGAACATATCTCTACATCCTTTGGGCGGCCATTAAAATTGGGGGACGGCATTTGAATCATGGACAAGAGTGTAACGTCCACAAAAACATCTTGCAATAACCCTCCCTTGCGCAATATAAACATAATCATGAACCCTTGGGATGAATACTCAGAAATGTCTTTTTTCGATTTTCGGTCTTACCACCCTGTCGACACCTCGCGTATTCGCCATGTGGTTTACATGAAACGATGGCAAAAACTCATATTGGAAATGGGGGAATATGCCACTTCAACAACCGATGGAGAAACAATCACGATTGACAATTCATTCGTTAATATCGGCAGCTATGACAACTTCGAAATTAAAAAACCTCTGACGATGATTCACAACATTTTAAGGCATATTCCTTCGACGCATACATGCCGCATTGCATCCACATTCATTCACTGGATCGCAAGCGATGAAGAATTTTCAGATGATACGAGAAGATTATGTATGAAACTCAACGCTGACGAAGAGGGGCGCGAAGTTATCTATCAAGGGGTTTTCAACACAATGAATCAACGCGATCAAATGCTTAATTATGGTCGCATTCCACTCGACAGCCTGACAAACGAATTTAGACAACAGAGTGACGCGCATGACATGGAAACCGTCCATAAAAACGCGATGCAAGACATAGATACCATTAACATGATGATCAAATGGATTGCCTCCAATGAAGGGCAAACATTCATCCAAGGCTGCGAACGTAATATTAAAATCAAAAGGACAAGAGAAAACGATAARGCATCACGACGGATGCCTAAAATTCAATACTGGCTTTCTAGGCGTCCGCACCCGTTTCCTTAACCTTTAACAAAATAATCAACCCAACCACCCATAAAACAATAATCGCGCTGATACCCCATCGCTGGCTATCCATCATTTGTGTAATAAGCGCAAAAGCAATCGGCCCCGTAAACGCCACGGATTTTCCCGTCATCGCATAGAGACCAAAAAATTCAGCGCCCGCATTTTTTGGCGCCAAACGCGCCATCATCGAACGGCTGGACGATTGAACGGGTCCAATAAAGAACCCAAGGCAAAGAGCCAAAATCATAAAATGTGTTTTATCATCGACCAAAATAAGCCCCACGCCCAAAATGATAAGTGCAATAAGGGACACGACGATCGTTGGTTTTGCGCCGCGTCGATCATCCATATAGGCAAACCCAACCGCGCCGATCCCCGATGTGACATTCAGGCCAATTGCAAATATTAAAATTTCTTCGAAATTCATGCCAAATGTTCCTGCGGCATATAATCCACCGACAGTAAATAACGTGTTTAGTCCATCGCGATAAATCGCCGATGCGATTAAAAATCGTAATGTGTTTTTTGACGTCGACGCCAATGATTTTAAAGTCGAAATCAGGCTTTTTATCCCCTTTCGAACAAGGTTTTTTCGACCTTGTTTTTTTGGACGGTCAGGGACATAAAGGAATAATGGCAACGCAAAAACACCATACCAAAGCGCCGCCAAAATACATGTCGCGCGCACGTGAATGCTGCCCTCACGCGGAAGATTTAAAAAACCTGCATAATCGCCCAAACCAATAAAACCGAGCAGCGCAACAACAAGACAGCACAAGCCTCCAAAATAGCCCATACCCCACGCCCATCCTGAGACGCGGCCAATTTTATCAGGCGGGGCAACATCCGATAACATTGCGTTATATTGCGCCTGAGCCAGCTCAAAACCGACAATCGTCACCACAACAATTCCCAATGCATAAAATGTATAAGACGGGTCAGGTTCCATCCAAAACAAGGACGCCGTCGCCCCAATGGTGACAAGAGTTAAAATCCCAAGAAGATGTTTTCGCGGGCCAAATGCGTCGGATATCGCGCCAAGGATCGGGCTTGCAATCGCAACCACAATCCCCGCAACCCCAACGGCATATCCCCAATACGCGCTGCCTAAAATTTCATCGCCGACAATCCCGCGCGAGAAATAAACCGCAAAAACAAATGTAAAAATAATCGTCGCAAGGACGCTATTCGCCCAGTCGTAAAGACACCAGCTTAAGGTCGGGCGATTTTTAAGAAATTTCATTTAAAGGACGTCATGGATCACGGCAAACAGGTAAAGCCCTGCCAAAAAGTAAGAGCTGTCGACGGCCATAACCATTAATTTTTTACCCATGAACATTCCGCCAATCATAACGGCGGGCAAAATAAACCCGATCCAAAGAAAGGTCGAAAGGCCAAGCAACGCGCCAATGGCTGGGGGCGCTAAAAACGTTGTTAAAAATGAATAAACAGACGCCGATATTGTCCACAAAACAATCGCCAAAATATAACCCGCAAAGGTGATCTTCACATTCGATTTATCCTGTCCGACTGCCTCGGCCCATTTTTCACCCATCACTTTTGGATGATACCAAAGAACGCCCAAGAAAAAGGCAACGAAAGCAGAGATAAGCGTTTCTAAAATTGGGAACTGGTCTGGAAACTGATTGAATATGTCTAAAATAATCATTGAACATCCTTTGTAAAAATGTGTACATATAAGAGTATAAGAAAAAGAAAAATTTGAACAGGTTTAATCTCATGAGCTATATCTCACAAAAATTTGTGAAGGCCATATCGCCAAACCTCCCCGTCCTCAACACGGCGCGGGTCGCGGTCATTTTTGGCAACATAAACCCAGCCATTGTTTTTCAAATGGCACATAATACCTCCGATCTTTACCGCCAAGGGCGCGTCA
>NVSI01000103.1 GCA_002401195.1 Alphaproteobacteria bacterium | reverse complement strand
GTAACGCCAAGCCAATGCCAAACCCGCCGCACCAATAACGGCCGCCAAAGACGTCGTTTCAATTCCCATTTGCGCCAACGCCGCAATCACAACAAAGGAAATACCAATCCCGAAAACAATATTTCCAAGGAATCCGACAAGCGTGTCATCGACCTTTGCACGGACCATTCCCGCCTTCAAGGCGTTCACGATGCGGCGTAAAATCCACTTCCCAACAACAAAAATCGTAACGGCGATTAATATTTTTGTTCCGTGCTCAGTCAACACGTCGATGATTCCACTATAATCAACGTCCTTTATGACGTCGAGGTTCACTTTATCAATAATAGATGGGGTTTCAGTCGTCATTTTGTAAGTTCCTTCAAATCGTTTAAGATGTTTTTATTAAGTCTTACGTATTTCATAAAGGATAGCAACATGACAGACTCTATTTTACCAAAAAACCTATGGCTCAAAATTTTAATCGGAATGGTTATTGGTATTCTCGTCGCCCTTTATGTCCCGATTTCGGACACGTTAAAACCGTGGGTGTCCCTTCCTGGTGATTTATTCATTGCCCTTTTGAAAATGGTTATTGTGCCGCTTGTCCTGTCCTCCGTTATCCTTGGGATCGCCTCTGCTGGTTCTCTCAACGCCTTAAAATCAATGGGCGCGCGCCTTATCCCCTATTTCATTTTAACGACGGCAGTGGCCATCACGATCGGGATTGGAATAACATCCTTTGTCGAACCGGGACTTGCCATCGATAAATCCATCATGGCGCCCGCGGAAAAAATCACGACACAAACATTGTTGGATATGAGCATTCCAGATCGCATCATGAATACGATCCCCGTGAACCCTGTCGAGGCTCAACTCTCAAAAAACATGCTTCAGCTTGTAATTTTGGGAATTATCGTCGGGATTTCCTTACTCACCATCAAAAGGAAAACCACAAAAACATTCCGTGATATTTGCGAATTCACCCAAGATTTATGCCTGATGGTCGTCAGTTGGGCCATGTGGCTGGCCCCTATCGCCGTAGCCAGCTTAATGGTCAAGGCCATAGGCACGATGGGTATGTCCGCCCTTTCATCCATGGCTTTATATATGGCGTGTGTTGTTGGTGGCTTGCTCTGTATCCTTGTCTTTTACATGATCGTCGTTTGGGTTGTTGCAAAGCGGAACCCTCTCATATTCTTATCCGACATTCGCAACGCGCAAATGATCGCCTTTTCAACCAGTTCATCCATGGCAACAATGCCTGTCTCCCTCTCCGTCGCGGAGGAACGCCTTAAAACATCTGATGATGTTCATGGATTTGTTATTCCCCTTGGCGCAACGATCAACATGGATGGAACTGCGCTTTATCAAGCCACCGTTGCGATTTTCTTGTGCCAAATATTTGGCATCGATTTAAGCCTTGGTGAAACCATCCTTCTTTTAATCACAACAATTGGCGCATCCATTGGAACGCCTGGCCTTCCTGGTGTGGGGTTAATTGTCCTTGCCACGATCCTAAGCAGCATTGGCGTCCCTGCCGAAGGGATTGGCCTTATTCTTGGTGTCGATCGCCTTCTTGATATGTGCCGCACGACCATAAATGTCACAGGAGATTTAACCGCCACGGTCGTCATGGAACGGTGGATGCATGGAAAATAAGGGTGACGAGACGCATGTTCTGTTGTAAGACAGATGTATGATTTTTAATTTACCAAACTGCCTTACTCTCCTGCGCATTGCGTGCATTCCCGTTATTGCCGCCCTGATGATGACCCCAGAGGCGTGGGCCGCGTGGACGGCCCTTGGTATTTATACCGTTGCATGCATTTCTGATTGGCTGGATGGCTACCTTGCGCGCCGTATGAATATCACATCCGCCTTTGGCCGATTCCTYGATCCGATCGCGGATAAGTTATTAACCGCAATCCTGCTTTTAATGTTTGCAGGCCTCGGCCGCCTTGAGGGGCTTTGGATCATTCCTGCCGCCTTTATCATTTTCCGTGAAGTTTTTGTTGCCGGGTTACGCGAATTTTTAGGCCCCCATAAAATCATCATTCATGTGTCAACATTATCAAAGCGCAAAACCATGTCTCAAATGATTGCCATGGGATTCTTGGTTGTTGGCGATTTTGGAAACCCTGTGTTGCCAAACACCGTTTTCATCGGTCATATATTAATTAGCATTTCTGCCGTTCTCACGATTATCACTGGCTGGGATTATATGCGCCAAGGGATGAAGGCCATTTCAAAGATAGAAAAGAACAATAAATGATTTCAAAAATTGCGCTGCCTTTCCTTCGTTGTCTTGATGCCGAAAAGGCTCATAACCTGACGCTGTCTGCGTTAAAAACGGGATTAATGACGCGCAAGGCAAAAACACCAAGTCAGGCCCTATCCCTTTCATTGTTCGGTCGCGTTTTTCCAAATCCAGTTGGGTTGGCCGCAGGGTTCGATAAAAATTCAGACGTTCCCGATGCGATGCTTGGCTATGGATTTGGTTTTGTAGAGGTCGGAACCGTCACGCCAAAACCTCAAGAAGGCAATCCAAAACCGCGCGTTTTTAGAGATGTGAGCAGCAAAAGCGTCATTAACCGCATGGGATTCCCCAATGGCGGATCCGATGTTTTCGAAGAAAATTATCAAAAATTTCGCGAAGATGGAAAAAACAAAAATGGGATCGTCGGCATTAATGTTGGTAAGAACAAAGATCAAGACGACGCGCTTGCGGATTATGTGGCCCTTGTTCATCGCTTTGGAAAACAAGCCGATTATTTAACTGTCAATATTTCATCACCCAATACGGCAGGCTTACGCGACCTACAAAACCCGGATGAGCTTCTTCCATTTTTAAGGCAGCTTGTAATCGTTCGTAACGCGCGATGCAAAACCCCTCTTCTTGTCAAACTTGCACCTGATTTAGACGAACAACAATGCAAAGACATTGCAAAATGCGTTTTAGAATCGGGCATTGATGGCCTGATCCTCACCAACACAACATTGGATCGCCCGGAAACACTTCCGCAAGCATTCCGCGCGCAAATGGGTGGATTAAGCGGATGCCTTCTTCAAGAAAAATCTTTGAACACCATCCGCATATTTTATAAAGAATTGGGTGGAAAGATTCCGATTATTGGCGCGGGCGGTATTGACGACGCACAAAGCGCATACGCAAAGATCAAAGCAGGCGCCAGCCTTGTCCAGCTCTATACCGGGCTCGTTTATCAAGGCCCCGCCCTCCCTGCAAAAATAAATCACGGCATTTTGAAATTATTGAGACAAGACAGGTACTCATCCATCGCCGAGGCCATTGGCGCGGATCACAAATAACATGAAAATCTTAAGCGGCCTAGAACCCATCGCCGATCAATATGATTCCTTTATTTTTGATATTTGGGGCGTCATTCATAATGGCGTTCAGGCCTATCCCGGCGTTGAACGGTGCCTTTCCGAATTAAAGGCCGCGGACAAACAAATTTTAATGCTCTCCAACACGCCAAGTCGTGCCAAATATATGATCGCGCAATTACAATCCATGGGCATTGAGGAGCATCTTTTTGACCATATCGTGACATCAGGCGAAAGCACTTATCGCGCGCTCAAAGCCCACGAAGGCCAAAAAATTCACTGTCTCGGCCGTGATAATAATCCAAATTGCCTTCATGGGCTTGACCTTCAACGCGTCCCATCACCCAAAGACGCCGATATCGCCCTTGTTTGTGAATTGGCGCGCGATTCAAGCGTCGAAGACTATCTTGAGACTTTAAAAATCTACCTTGAAAATGGCACGCCCCTCATTTGCGCCAACCCTGACAAAGTCGTGGATGTCGGCGGCACGCTTTACACATGTGCAGGCGCAGTCGCGGATGCGTATATCGCAATGGATGGAACAGTTAGCTGGCACGGAAAACCCCATGCGGCCGTGTATGATTGGGCCTTTGATCTTTTTGGAAACCCTGAAAAATCACGTGTATTGGCCGTCGGTGATTCCATTCGTACGGATGTGACTGGCGCAGTGGATTACGGGATTGATGTTTTATGGAACGCCGTTGGCATTCACTGGGATGAAGTGTCCGACAATAATGTCTTGAACGAAGACAAAATAAAACAGGCCCTTAACGGCCTGTCACATTCCCCAACGGGTATTTTAAACGGTTTAAACTGGTGACGGTGTTGGGCGATGACGCTGCATTTCAACCGCGATCGCATCTTCCTTTACCAAGCCTTCTTTACTCATTAAATTTTTAACATTTCGATTAAAAATCCGCTTTGTATTTTTCTTTTTATCCAAACGGGCCTGATCTGGTTTGGAAACAAAATACTGGCGACGCTTCATTTCCTTGGAAACACCATTGGCTTGCATACGTTTTTTCAAAACTCTCAATGCTTGATCGATATTATTGCCCCGTACCTTAACGGGTACGGATTCTGATTTTAAATGTTTATTCGCCATGAGCGGATGTCCTTATTTAATATTTATGAATATAATTTAGCGTGTTAAATGAATCTGTCAAGCAACCTTTACGTCAAAAGCCGCTTTTATAAGCCTTTGTGTATAGTCGGTCTGGGGATTTTTAAATATTTTTTGAACAGGTCCTTGTTCAACAACTTCACCGTCTTTCATCACCATAACACGGTGGGACAACGCCTTCACCACACGTAAATCATGCGAGATAAAGATGTACGATAGTTTTTCTTTTTCTTGTAAATCACGAAGCAAATCAACGACTTCGGATTGAACGGACATATCCAACGCGGATGTCGGCTCATCCATCACAATTAATTTCGGTTTCAAAATCAAGGCGCGCGCAATCGATATACGTTGCCTTTGACCGCCTGAAAATTCGTGGGGAAAACGGTGGCGCGTGGCTGGATCCAGATGCACTTTCTTCATCGCCTCAACAACCATTTGGTCGCGCCTATCCTTTGAAAGGGACGCGTTATGAACAAGGAGCCCCTCTGCAATAATCTCCGCAACGCTCATCCGMGGTGATAATGATCCAAACGGGTCTTGGAATACAATCTGCATGTCTTTGCGCAAGGGTTTAACATCTCGTTCAGGCAGCGAGGCAATCTCTTGCCCCATGAATACAATTTTTCCCTTGGGGTTCAATAAACGCACAATCGAAAACCCAAGCGTCGATTTTCCAGATCCAGACTCCCCGACAATTCCTAATGTCTCGCCCTCTTTCACTGATAAAGACACATCATTCACGGCCTTGACGTGGCTCGTCGTTTTACCCCAAAAGTTTTTCCCCTTCGGATACCACAGACGTAAGTTATCCGCTTCAATAATTGTTTTTGACGTTTTAGGAAGGGGCCTTGCCTTTCCTGATGGTGTCGCGCTCATCAACATTTTTGTATAATCATGTTTTGGTTTTGCGAATACGGATTTAACCGTTCCCGTCTCAACCAGTTCGCCGTTCTTCATCACGGCAATCCGATGGGCGATGCTTTGAACAATCGTTAAATCATGAGTGATCAACAAAATCGCCATGCCTGTTTTCTTTTGAATATCGACCAATAATTCTAAAACTTGTGCCTGTACTGTGACATCCAACGCCGTTGTTGGCTCGTCCGCAATCAAAACATCTGGATCACAAGCAAGAGCCATGGCAATCATCACACGTTGCCGTTGTCCGCCCGATAATTCATGAGGGAAAGCATCCATGCGATCCTTTAAATTATCCAAACCAACCAAAGACAATAGTTCAAGGACACGCGTTTTTTGATCCGCTCGGCTCAAGCTTGTATGAATATCCAACGATTCTATAATTTGGCGACCAATGGAATGCAACGGGTTCGGCGATGTCATCGGTTCTTGAAAAATCATGGC
>NVSI01000102.1 GCA_002401195.1 Alphaproteobacteria bacterium | reverse complement strand
GCATGAACTTGAGCATCTTGCGCATATGTTTCAGCCTGATCGATTGCTTGATTTAACTGTTGCCCAACCGCACCAATATCAGTCAGCCCCGCCTGAATAGTGTCTTCAATATCCTTAATAGCTTTGGCGGGTGTTTTTACGTTTCCATTTTCGGTGTTAACCGTCGTCTGGTCATTGCCATGAATAATGTTATGCAGAATTTGACTGTCACTTTCCACGCGCGTAACAGCATCCTGCAAATCAGTCTGCAAGGTCATAATAATCTCCTTTTGTTTGGTTTAATTCATTTGAATAGGTAGTGTTTGATGCACCAGAGTATGAAGCCCATCCACCGCAATAATGATGCCTTGAGGATCTTCACTGAGTAGTAGATTGAGCAAGCCCTCATCAAGAACAGGACGTTCACGAATTTCTAATTCGGAAGAAACCTCCCATAATGTGCCACCCGCCAACAAACGTGATGCAAACTGCCGTGTAAAACGAGCGTCTTGCGCCAAAAGACCAAGCCCGCCCAGTAAAGTGATAGAGAACCAATTTGCACCTTCCTTTGCATGCCAGCGATACCAACCTTCAAAAATTGCATATTGGTCTCTGCGCATAATCCAGCGCACGGATACTTTGGTCGGCGCATTTGTAAAACGCCTGCGTTGCCGCGCAAGCCCAGCTTCCATTTCAGTTCGTAAAATAGTGTCGCCGGGTTGAATGTTGTATCCCTGCACCGTTGGCAAAGGAAGCGTATCTGGCCATAGTATTTCCATTAAATTTCTCCATTAAAAAAGCCACCCGAAGGTGGCCTGATGCTCTTTATATCTTAAATTTTTTATTCAGAGATATCAGTGATTGTTAATCTTTCTGAAGGGATTTTTTCTTTTATTTGATACTCCATATCAGAGTTGAGAATCATTTCAGACATAGGATTAGAAGAAAACCCTTCATAAATATTTAAATTTAATCCTCGAATATCTACTGATATTTGAAATGGGGTAGATTCCTGATTTAATAGTTGTTGAGCGGCAAGATGATGACAATCAAATATATAGTGTCTTATTATTTCGCCACCCCAATTTGTTGTAAGATCCTCTATAGCACTGGTATCTATTGTCTCGTATTTTTGAGTTACAAAGCATATATTGTCGGGCCTTTCATCAATATTCCTTATAAAATTTAAATGGTTACAGGAGACATTATATCTTGTGAGTATAGCTATTTTAGATTGAATTAATTCTTCAGATAAAGGGGCTAAACCTTCTTGTTCGATTCGACATTTTTCCTCTGGGAGCAGTCTTGTATAATGATAAAGATTATGTGACATATCTGAGTGTAACATGTTGTGCTCAAATCATCTATAACTCCCTGCAGCAGGGTTAAGTCCATAACGGCGCTCCATTGTTGGCGCTAAACCTTCACCTCTTGAAACATTACGCGCCATTTTATTTTCAATTTCTTCAATCACAATATTTAGATCCATATTGCCTGCACCATCACGGCTTACATCTGCACTGGCTTGCGCGTTTGAAACATTATTTGTGACATTCACAGATACGCTCACGCCTGATTTAGTTTGCAAAGAACCGCCCAGCATTTTCATTTGCCCGGGCGTAAAAACAGTCTCGCCACGCTGAGCAATAATCGGCACTTCATTGCCAACCACGCCACCCGTATGAAAACGTGGCGCATCAGCAAATACAGCAGGATGAATACTGCGCATAGAAAGGTTATCAACACCAATCACACCGCCTGTATGGGCTGTTGCCGTTGGCGTAGCCGCAGTGCCACCACCGCCAAACAAGCCACCAACAAAACTGCTTAATGCGCCAGCCAGTGGCTTTGTGATCGCCGTTTGAATCTGCATGCGGATCAAATCAGAGATAATAGAATTCGCAAATGATTTAAAATCCAGCTTTCCTGTTTGCACAAAACTAACCAGCGCATCTTCCATGCCTTTAAACATTGAAGTAACACCGCGTTCTGCCTTGCTGGCCATATCATTGGCTTCATCAATAACACTTTTCAGCCCGCGCTTAATGCCATCTTCCCAGCGTTTGGAGTTTTGCAAATCTTCCTCGCGTGCACCAGCAATCATATCGCCATAAACAGCCTCAACCTGCGCACTGAAATCTGCATAACCTGTGGCCGTTTCATTTAAACCCTGCATAGCTTCCACGCGCCATTTTTGCGCGCTTTTTATTGCGCCAGCAAGCGTGGTATCGAGAGCCTCATATTTCTGGCGAACATCTTCAACCTTGCGTTCACGTTCCTGTTCTAACTTATTGCTTTCACGAACACTATTCTGATAGTTTTTCTCAGTTTCTTGCAAAGTAAAGACTTCCGAAACCAGCGATTTAATCTGCGTCGCATATTTGGATTGTTCAGCGCTTTGCCCCGTTGTTAACTCTAAACCAAGGCGACGAAGAGCTTGATCTTGTTCGTTCACAATCATGGCTTGGCGCACGGCTGTTTCGCCTTGGGCATGAGCATCATTCAAACGGTGCAAAGCCTGTTCTTGCGCCTGCAACTCTTTCACCCGATCGGAGATGCGCTTTCTTTCAGCATCGGATAGATCTGGTATAGTTTTTTTAGGCGCAGATGGTGTTTCAGGCGATGTTAGAACAGCCTTGGGCTGTGGATTGCGAAGCTCATCCAGCGCCAAACCTGCTTTTTTAGCGGCTCGTTCAGCAGCAAGAAGAGCAAAAACTTGGCTCTGTATTCCTTCTGCCTGTTCACCGAAATCAGGGTATTTAGTTGCCAATTTGAATAAGGCTTCCGAATATTCCTGCGCCGATATTTTCCCTGCATTAAACTGATTTCTAATGCCACGTAATTCGTGCTGTAAGGGTTTACCAAAACGTGTGAATTGATCCCAAAACCCACCAATACCACCGAACTTTAATTCCTTTTGTAGATCGATGATATTTTCACGCGCTGTTTCTAACTGCTTGGTAAAGCGATAAATACCCTCGCTTTCACTTAAGGCTTCGGTCATATCTTCTGCTGCTTTTGCAGTTTTGCTAAATTCCTCCTTAATCTCTTTTAGCTCGACCGCATGGTCACGCGCGGCTTTTGCCGCAACATCATGCCCGGACGCAAGTTTTAAGATTGCAATGCCAGCAAGAACAGCCAAACCAACGGGGCCACCCACTAGCATAAGAGCTGTACGAAAACCAACCATAGCAAGGCTCGCCAGTTTTGTTGCCGCTTCCACCGCCACCAAACGCAGCGCAAAAGCCGTGGAAAGACTTGCCGCCATACGAAGCCCAAATATCATGCCAGCATTGCCAATAATAGCCGCATTAAGCATTGTTACGGCGCCCGCTGCCGTGCGAGCAATTACCAACGCACCAATAGCCGTGACAGCCAAATCGGCATTTTCAATTAAGAACGCAAGCCCGTCTGCTGCATTTGCAATGGCATTTCCTAATGTTTCCCCAAGCTCTCTAGCGGAATCTTGTATTGCTGGATTAGATAAGGTCTCTGTTAATGTGCGGTATCCATCGGTAACGCCTGATAAAAACCCGCCCATGGCAACAGAGCGTTCAATCTCTAAAATCGCATTATTAAAACGGTTCATTTCAGCGCGGGCATTTTTAGAGGCTTCAGGCACACCTTCAGAAAACGTACGACGAATTTCAGTGGCAAAGCGTGGTAGGAAATCATCTGAAATGAGCTTTCCTTGCTCCAGCATCTTATCCAGCTCTGCCGTTGTAATGCCCATACCACGCGCCGCCAGTTGAAACGCGCCATATAAGCGATCACCCAATTGCCCACGAAGCTCTTCTGCCTGCACTTTACCCTTGGACATGATCTGCCCAATGGCTTTCAAAGAGCCACTGGTTTGATCGACGGATAGTTGCAAGACGGTGGCGGCTTCCGCAATCGCTGTAAAAATATCCCGCGTAGGTTGGCCTTCTAAATTGGTATCTTTAGAAGCTGCTGCAATCTGCATGTAAGATTTAGCTGTTTCCAGCAAATTCAATCCAAGCCGCTCGGATTCAGCCTCTAAAAATGCCATCTCTGACGCTGCGCCTTGGCTTGACCCAGTAATGGCTTCCAGCGCGGTTCTTAACCCTTGAAAAGCAATTCCTGTTTCATTCACGGAACGTGCAGATCTTATAATCCCGCCAAGACCAGCATAGACAGCAATCAGACCAGCGGCTTGACGAAACACAGAATTAAGCGCACGCGCCGTTGTATCAACAGCTTTCAATCCTACAGTTGCAGGCTTGGTGGAACGATCAATACGCTCAAAAGCTTTGCCACCTGCATTACCAATGCGCGTAAAGGTTTTCTCAACCTTCTTTCCATCAATAACCGCCAAGCGGATGCTCATGTTTTTTTGCGATGAACGCATCAATTATTCCTTGTTATTTATGATTGCTTTAGTAAGCCCAGCGCTAATGGCTGGTAAAAGTTCTGCCATAGCGCAAGTTTTATAGCCCAGCGCCTCTGCAAGAATGAAAGCTTCCTGCAGAGGAAATACCCCTCTGATTTGAGGGCTAATTTGGCAGGCAATATCCCATGCCTGCCAACCGTCTATTGTTTGGGGGGCGTTTTCTTCGAACGGGCAGTTTTCGCAAGAACTTTTGAATTCTTCTGTTTCGCTGTTGGTACAGTTTTGGCAGTATTCTGCGCCGTCTCCGAAGTGCCATTCAGTGCGGCGCTCAAGTCTTTTTTTTCAGCATCAATCAGCTCCCGCACACCTGTATATTGCTGAGAAAACGTTGCCGCAATAGACCAAAACCCCGTCATAAGCTCATCAATCTTTTCAGGTGTTGCAGGAGCAGGATCATTACCATCCGCCTCCAAAATACCCTCCCAATCAACAATGGCAGATCGCGCTAAACCACGTGCTAGATATTCCTCGGCCAGTGCTTCACGGATTTCAGGATTGCTCACATCTGGTAGGTCATCCAGCGATGCACCGATTTCTTTTCGTTTGCGGTATTCCTCACCGATATCAGTAAGGCGCTTGTTCATAAAGGCACGCGCCGTATAAAAAATAGGGCTGGTACAAGGGCGCACTTTGACTCTGACACCAAGCCCTAAATCCAACCAGTAATTTTCAGTTTTAATATTGAGTTTTAACATTAGTAGCTCTCCACATCGTTGATTAAAGTGATAGTGACCATGTTGCCGAGCAGGGCATCTTTCGCACCTTGGTAATCGTAAGAAGCCTCTATGCCACCGGGACCAGAGATGGATCGTTTAGGTTTTGGCAAATACACTTCATGGCATTCAATAACCAGTTGGTTATTGGCATCAATCGTATAAGCTAACTCCAAATCAATTGGCGTGCCGACACGCGCCGCATCCATCAATGTTGTATCGGCATAGCGAACGGAGATATTTCCGCTTAAAGCAGCAACGCCCGGGTCAACACCATCAATCTTTCCGTCATTACGAATTGTTTCGATACGCTCCAGATTGTTACTATAGGTAAACGCAGCAGAACTCACATTACCCAGCGATTGACCGCCTTGTTTGACTGAGCCTTGGAATTGTGAAAACCGCGTATAATCGACTTCTTTAGGCGTGCCATCTATTGTTGCGATTTGCGCTGTTTCTCCCTGACCAATAAGGCTAATCGTTGCTTGCGCTTCACCTGATCGCGCAAAATTGAGCGCAATAGAATTTGCTCGCACACCACTAAACAAAGGGAAGTCTGGTATTTCAGGAAGACCAACCTCAACAGCCAAACTTGGCAAGCTAAGCCCGCCAGATTTAAACTCATGGGTATATGGTCCCGTTCCCGTTGTTGTCGGCGCACCAAAAACACATTTGAGCCAGTGACCAATATTACGCAGATCAACAGGCACAACGATATCACCATCAACATTAATGACATCCATC
>NVSI01000101.1 GCA_002401195.1 Alphaproteobacteria bacterium | reverse complement strand
GATAACGCAATTCATGCCAAGCACATGCCAATCGGCGATAATGCCAAAGCAATTTACGACCGTGTTGAACAAGCCCGTGTAGAGGCCTATGGCTCTCGAAATATGACTGGCATGACCAATAACCTTTCAGCAATGCTTGAAGACAAATACATCAAAGCAAATTATGTAAATGCAGAAACAAAAGACGATGCCCCGCTTGAAGAAGCACTTGCCCTCATTGTCCGTGAAAAACTTACTGGCATAGCTCCTCCTAAAAGCGCCGTGGGTTTCGTTAGCCTATGGCGCGATTACATCACAAACAAAGCTGGTGATGCGTTAGATGCAATGAACACCGAATTGCATGATCAAGAACATTTTGCAAATGCCATTCGCAATCTTATCAGAGCGCTAGATATGGGCGATGAACTTGGCGACGATTATTCTGACGACGACAGTGACAACGATACCGAGGATGAAAAGCAGCAGGACAATCAAGACGATAATGACCGTGAGAACGAAGAATCTACTGGGCAAGATGATGGACAGCCGCAAGAAAGCGACGATATTTCTGAGCAAGATCAGGAACAAGAAGGCGAAATTGATGCCACTGATTCCAGCGATGACCAATTTGACGAAGAAGACGTAGACGAAAGCGAAACAGCCGGCGAATCGACTCGTCCCGAATTGCCATTCTCACAATTGCCGCCAGATTCAGATTATAAAATTTACAATCCAAAGTTTGACGAAACCATTACCGCAGAAGATTTGTGCGACCAAGTAGAGCTTGAACGCCTGCGTGCGTTTTTAGACAAGCAATTGGCGCATTTACAAGGCGTGGTGGGTCGTTTGGCAAACCGTTTACAGCGTCGCCTCATGGCACAACAAAAATAAGAAGTGGAAGCCATGTTTTTAACGCCGTCTCCATGCAGGCCTATGGCCCTCTTCCTGGCTATGCCCGCCCATCAAATAACTCTGAAGATTTCGGAGGGTGCCTTCCCGTCCCCGTGTCCGTAAAAACGCTCAACGGCTGGAAACATGAAACAGTATGGTATGGTAACGGCCCTGCCTTTTTCCCTTTGAACACGCACGACCTTCCTTGCGATATAAACGTGATCGCACGCTATAGGCGCATCGAAAATCAGCCGATCGCCGCTTGCTCTTTTCCTTTTGGAAAAGGTGAAATCCTCATGTCTGGCCCATTGCCTCATTACCTGTCGCACCCTGTAAAGAAAAACAATCTGTTATGGAGCGTCATCACACATAAAATGCATCAACAATTATTTGCAAGACAACCCCTTTCCATGGTATCCGTTCCCGCATGACACATTCCACAGATATAAAACCTATTCACATTATTGGCGGCGGCATGGCCGGTGCAGAGGCCGCATGGCAGGCCGCATCCATGGGGGTCCCTGTTACCATTCATGAAATGCGCCCCGTTAAAAAGACGGACGCTCATAAGACTGATGGCCTTGCCGAACTTGTTTGCTCGAATTCGTTCCGAAGCGATGACAAGGAAGCAAATGCTGTTGGAGTTTTGCATGAGGAAATGCGCCTAAATAACTCGATTATAATAGGAAAAGCCGACAAGCACGCCTTGCCCGCCGGCGGTGCGCTGGCCGTTGATCGTGATACATTTTCACAAGATGTGACAGAAACATTGGAGAGCCACCCCCTCATTACAATCGACCGCGCAGAAGTTCAAAGCCTCCCTTCTGACGAATGGGATAGCGTTATTATTGCCACAGGCCCCCTGACATCCACCCCACTGGCCGAAGCGATCCAAGAGGTGACTGGCGAAGACGCCTTGGCGTTTTTTGACGCACTTGCACCAATCGTTCACAAAGATTCAATCGACATGTCAAAGGCATGGATGCAATCACGATACGACAAAGTAACGGCGCATGGAAACGGCAAAGATTACATTAATTGCCCCATGACAAAGGATGAATATTACACCTTTATCGATGCGTTAATCGCCGCCGAAAAAATGGAATTTAAAGAGTGGGAAAAAAACACGCCCTATTTTGAAGGGTGCATGCCGATCGAAGTGATGGCCGAACGCGGCCCACAAACATTATCCTTTGGCCCGATGAAACCCGTTGGCCTGACGAACCCACACAGTGAAGAGCGCACCTATGCCGTTGTACAATTGCGCCAAGACAATAAAATGGGAACATTATTCAACATTGTTGGTTTCCAAACCAAGATGAAATACGGCGCACAGGTCGAAGTTTTCCGCTCTATCCCCGGTCTTGAGAACGCTGAATTTGCACGCCTTGGCGGCATTCACAGGAATACCTTTATTAACTCTCCTAAATTACTGGACGAGACCTTACGGCTTAAAAACCGCACATCTATTCGATTTGCAGGACAAATCACCGGATGCGAAGGGTATGTCGAAAGCGCCTCTATCGGCCTTATGGTTGGACGCTTCGCCGCGGCAGAGCGCCTTGGACTTATCCCCGCGATTCCACCGCGCACAACCGCGATGGGGTCACTGCTCAGCCATATTACAGGGGAGGCAAATCCAGACACATTCCAACCGATGAACATTAATTTCGGGCTATTCCCTGATATCGATATATTCAACGCCAAAGGAAAACGCATAAAAGGGTTGGAGCGCAAAAAGGCCTATGCCGCGCGCGCATTAGAAGACATGGCGGCGTGGATCAAAGAGCAATCCACACAAAAAGCGGCGTAAAAATTGTTGACATTCGCATAATTTTCCATAGAGTTTCAACAACCCATGGAGAAGCTTTTATGATTAAAAATGATTTTGAAAATGCCAGTTCAGACGTTCAAATGTTTTTTGCGCAATTATTTGACGCCATACAAACTAAAAATGCTCTGGCTTTAAACGATCTTTTTTTCAACAATGATGACGCTTTGCGCTCCACGCAATTTAAAGAGCTGTTTCCTGAAATTTTCACTTCACTTAAAAGCCTTACCTCATCAGAAAAAACTCTCGAAATTTTGCAAAAACTTTACAGAACAAACGGTATTGACACTTCATTTCAAGCCATGATCGGCGACACCATCATTGATGATTTCTTTAAAAACCGATTGAAACCCTTAATTTACAATGACGCCGTGAACCTCTTGGTCACCATTGCCGAGCCTCTCCGCATAAACGGTAAAAATTGCCCTCAAAACTATCAAAGATCCATAGATTTTTTTGTCGACTACATAGGTTCTTTCAGACCAGTAACATCATTAAGAATCATTGAATTATTCGAAAGTGATCGCTTTGTCTATGACGGCAGTTGGGACGGGTCTGGTGGAACATATTATACAAACATTCGTAAAGATATCCTTGCTGGTGTCGACAGCCGACTTCCAAAAGTTGTCCGGTTAAAAAATGATCTACGAAGAAAAGCGGAAGAAAAAATCGAACGCAAAGAAGAAAAACGCTGGAACAGCCTGTCATTCAAAGAAAAATTATACGAGAATCGGTACAGAACTGTCGGAATTCCTGTCAGTCACTATGACCTTAAGCAAAAAGCTCTCTTTGACGAAAAAGTACAAGAATTAAATCTGTCTCCGGAAGACAAAATTACTGTACATCTGCTCTTTCTCGAAAAGACATGTCAACAACTGGAGTATCAAAAAACTTACCAAAAAGAAAGCGGGAGATCAGACATTGATTGTTTGATCCCTCCTTACAAGGAAGAAAAATTAAAACTCTTGAGCCAAATAACATCACTGATACCGCAAATATCAGACGATCACATCATTCAAACAAGTATTGAAGTTGGGATTTTCAGTTCAAAGAAGGGGTTCATTGGTCATGGAGCACTAGAACTCTCCACTCTAATAATCCAAGACAAAGGATCAAAAATTACAGAAAACGGGTTTTCATCTCTTGTATTAAAGGGCCCCAACAGTATCAGAGCGTGCTTTATGCCAGCCATCATTGAGGAACACCTCAAGCAAAACTCTATCTTAGATACAATCAATTATATAAATGATCATGTAAAGAAACATGACTTTGATCTGCTCAAGAAAAAAGGGAAATGCGCGCCTATCATCTCAAAAATGATAGATCAATGCGAACCTCACATATCTGAAAAATCCGTTCTTTCTTTTTGCAGGACATACATGGAAAATAGCAAACAGGCGAAACAATTCGTTGAAAAATCCCAACACTTGCAGGAAAAATATACAGCACAGAAAAACGAACGCTTGTTAGAAAAAATGCAAAAGGCATTGAACGATATAAAGAGAAAATTAAAAGCGTTAACGCCGTAACGCAAACATATTACATCTTGATTTCGCCATAAAAAAAGGGCTTTATGGGCGCCATGGTAAAAAAGAAAGCCACAACCAACAAAAAAACGGCCAAACGCGGGCGTAAAGCAGGACAGGAAAGTTTAAAATCCAAACTTTTCCGTTGGATGTTTGTCATGTGCATTTGGGGCGGTCTTTTCGTTCTTGGCATTGTGGCATGGTATGGTAAAGACCTCCACAAAATTGCACAATCCGTTGAATCTGATAATAAACGCGTTGTAAAAGTTTTNGCAAAGGACGGCACAACCCTTCTTGCGACCTATGGAGATTTACGCGGCGATACAATCCGCATCGAAGACATCCCCGATCATATTCCCAATGCCTTTATTGCGATTGAAGATCGCCGTTTTTATGGTCATTTCGGAATTGACCTGATCGGACTTGCGCGGGCAATGGTCGCGAATGTAAAGGCCGGCGGTATTGTTCAAGGTGGATCAACGATCACGCAACAACTGGCGAAAAACCTGTTTTTCAAATCAGAACGGACATTAAAACGTAAAATTCAAGAGGCCTTGCTTGCCCTTTGGATTGAATGGAAATACAGCAAAGAAGAAATTTTAAGCGCCTATTTAAATCATGTTTATTTTGGCGCAGGCGCATACGGTATTGATGCCGCGGCTTATGTTTATTTCAACAAACCCACACGAGACCTTGGTCTTCGCGAGGCAGCACTCCTTGCGGGGCTTGTTCAGGCACCATCGCGCCTATCGCCCTCTCATAACAAAGAAGGCGCGATTAAGCGCATGAAAGCCGTCCTCAATGACATGGTCGAAAGTGATTTTATCACGCGTGAAATGATGTCTGACGCCGCCAACATTCAAATCGTGGATGGCAAGGCCGAGGGAATGCATTTTAAAAAGAACACGAAAGATGCGCGTTATTTTGCGGACTGGATTTACCGCCAAGTGCGCGTCATTGCATCGGATGTTCAAGGCGACCWCAAAGTCACAACGACGCTCACGCCCGCTTTACAAAAACGAACGGCTGAAATCGTTCGTGAAACCTTGGATAAAAAATACCCCGAAGATAGCGAGAAAAAACGCCCCCAAGCCGCGGCAGTCCTCCTCAATGAAACAGGTGCGATCCGCGCAATGGTTGGCGGGTATGACTATAAAAAAAGCCAATTCAATCGCGCCGTGGACGGACGACGTCAGGCTGGATCAGCCTTTAAACCCTTTGTTTACTTGGCCGCAATCGAGCAAGGCTGGCGCCCTGAAGATTTAATTTCCAACGAGCGTATTACAAAAGGCCGCTATCGCCCCTCCAATTACGACCATCGCTATAGCGAAGAAGTCACAATGCGTGAAGCGTTGGCGATGTCCTATAACGTGTCTGCCGTTCACTTAATCAAAGAAGTCGGCGTGCGTCACGTTGTTGACCTTGCCGAGCGCCTTGGCATCGAAGCCGAAGTCCGCGAAGAATTATCAACTGCGCTTGGAACCGTGGATATGAGCCTTCTTGATTTAACCGCGGCCTATGGAACCATCGGTCAAGATGGACGTCAAATGACTCCATACGGTATCTTGAGAATCGAAACAGAAAGCGGAGAAAGCCTCTATCGTTACAAACATGTCGATGCGCCGCGCGTTATTTCATATAATCATGCGGACGCCTTAACATCCATGATGCAAGGCGTCACAAGCTATGGCAAAGGAACACGCGCCAACC
>NVSI01000100.1 GCA_002401195.1 Alphaproteobacteria bacterium | reverse complement strand
AAGGGCATGATATTGAAGGCGGCGATTTGATTTTAAGACGGAGCGTGACATCCGATGGACGCAGTAAGGCTTTCATTAATGATCGCCCCGTCAGCGTTGCTTTGCTTAAAGAAATCGGCGAGCATTTGGTTGATATTCATGGGCAATTTGAAACGCATGGTTTGATGGATTCAAAACAGCACGGTGACTTATTGGACGAATTTGGCGGCCTGAAATCCGATGTTTCTAGGGTTAAGGCTGCATGGAAAAAATGGCGCGCGGCCAAAAAGGCGTTGTCGGATCACATTGCGGCCATGGAAAAGGCCAAGGAAGATGAGGAATATTTAACGGCTTGTGTTGAGGAGCTTCGGATTATTAATCCGCAAAAAGGCGAAGAAGATGATCTTTTGATAAAGCGTCAGGCTCTGCAAAATAAAGAATCGATTTTACAAGGATTGAACGAGGCGCACGCCAGTCTTGAAAAAGATAAAGGGGCGAATGATTGGCTCTATCGTGCGATTCACGCGCTTGAAAAAATGGCCGATAAATCGGAAGATACCGTTGATCCGCTGATTAAACGCCTTGATGAAAACCTGTCTTCCCTTCGTGATGTCGCGGCGGATATCGAATTGACCGCGTATAATCTAAGCGCGGAGGATGAGAATTTAGAATGTGTGGATGACCGTATTCATGAACTTCGCGCGGCGGCCCGAAAACATAATTGTTTGGTGGATCAGCTCCCTGAATTTTTAGAAAATATGTGCGCAGAACTTCAAGGGATTCACGATGATGATAAACAATTGGGCGTTCTACAAGCGGCTGTTAAAGAGACATCGGGAGTCTATGAAAACCTGGCGATTGCCTTAAGTGATAAACGCATGGGATGCGCGGGGAAATTGTCGAACTCAGTCCAAGTTGAGCTGCCTGATTTGAAACTTGGAAATGCAGTGTTTCGCGTGGCGGTTGATCGACGGGAAACGCCGTCTGACACGGGATATGATGATATAAAATTCCTTATCAAAACGAATGCGGGGTCACCCGAAGGGGAGCTGGGTAAAATCGCCTCAGGTGGTGAATTGTCTCGGATTATGCTTGCGTTAAAAGTTGTCTTATCGAACACATCGCCCGTTCCCGTCATGGTGTTTGACGAGGTCGATAGCGGTATTGGCGGCGCGACGGCGGATGCGGTTGGAGAACGCTTGTTACGCATGGCGGATCAATCGCAGATTTTGGTGGTGACCCATTCACCACAGGTCGCGGCAAAGGCGAATAACCATTGGGTGGTGAGTAAGGCCGATCAAGATGACGGATTAACGGAAACGACGGTGACGGCGATTATTGATGAAGACGAACGCGTGGATGAAATTGCACGCATGGTTGCGGGGGCGAATTTGACGGATGAAGCGCGCGCCGCGGCAAAGGTTTTGCGCAATGCTGCTTGATTTGGATGCCGAGGATAAAAGAGTGCGCCACGCATGGCTGTGTAAAGAAATTCATCGCCATGATGGTCTTTATCACACGCAAGATAACCCCGAAATTTCGGATGGAAAATACGATGCTCTTCGCCTTGAATTAGACGCGATTGAAAAGGAATATCCGGACCTTATTACGGACGATAGCCCCTCACAAAAAGTTGGAGCAAGCATTAAAGACGGATTTTCAAAAATCACGCATGCTGTTTCAATGTTGTCATTGGGAAATGCATTTTCACGCGATGATGTCACTGATTTTATTGAGAGGGTAAAACGGTTTTTGGGAACCAGCGATGCCATTGAAATTTTTGCAGAACAAAAAATTGATGGCTCATCTTGTTCTCTTCGATACGAAAACCGAAAATTAATCAGCGCGGCCACGCGCGGTGACGGTCAGGTCGGCGAGGATATAACGGCCAATATTAAGACATTAAAAAACATTCCCCATGAATTGCCAAACAATGCGCCCGATATTTTAGAGGTGCGCGGCGAAGTTTATATGCCGACGTCCGCGTTTGAAAAACTGAATAAAGCGCGTGAAGAAAAAGACGAAAAAAAATTTGCAAATCCCCGAAATGCCGCGGCAGGGTCGCTTCGTCAATTGGATTCATCCGTAACGGCCGCACGTGATTTGGCCTTTTTCGGTTATGCACTGGGAGAAGTGTCACGACCCATTGCCAAAACTCAAATTGGTATTTTGAAATGCTTGGAAAATTGGGGATTTGATGTTCCGAAACCATCCATATTAACGACGGATGTTGACGAATTAATCCAATTTTACGATGGAATTATCAAGGCGCGCCCTGATCTTGAATATGATATTGACGGCATCGTGTACAAGGTGAATGATTTGGAATTACAAGATCGGCTTGGTTTTATATCGCGCGCGCCGCGATGGGCGATTGCGCATAAATTTCCGGCGGAACAGGCCGTGACAATCCTTCGTGATATTACGATTCAGGTCGGGCGAACGGGGGCGTTAACGCCTGTGGCTGAATTAGAACCGATCACAGTTGGCGGCGTTGTTGTGTCGCGCGCAACACTTCATAACGAAGACGAAATTGGACGAAAAGATGTGCGCGTGGGCGACAAAGTTTTACTGCAACGCGCGGGCGATGTGATCCCTCAAATTGTAAAATCTGTTGAACATATGGACGGCAGCGAGGTTTATATTTTTCCAACTCATTGCCCGACATGTGGGTCGTTGGCTGTCCGCGGAGAGGACGAGGCCGTTAAACGATGCACGGGGGGATTAATTTGCGGCGCGCAGGCGGTTGAACGATTGAAACATTTTGTATCGCGCAATGCATTTGATATTGAAGGCATGGGAGATAAAGTCATCAAAGCCCTTTGGGAGAAGGATGTTGTGAAAACTCCGGCTGATATTTTCACGATTGAAATGCGTGATAAAATATCACTGACGCCTCTTCGTGCGTGGGATGGGTGGGGGTCACAATCAGCCGAAAAATTATTCGCATCGATTAATGCGCGACGGACTGTGTCCCTAGAGAAATTTATTTACGCCCTTGGGATCAGGCAGGTTGGACAGGCCACGGCCAAACGGATCGCGGCGAATTATTTTACTCTGGTTAATGTCATGGATACGTTGATGTTTGATGAATTGATCGAAATCGAAGATATCGGCCCGATTGTCGCGCGCGATATTATTGCGTTTTTTAACGAGGCTCATAACCGTAATGTGGTTGAGGCATTGAACGCGGAATTGGTGATCGAAGATTACGTTCCGCCGACATTGGTTGATAGTCCATTTACAGGAAAAATTGTTGTATTGACGGGAACGCTTACTCAAATGAGTCGCGCCGAAGCCAAAGCAAAATTGGAATTATTGGGGGCAAAGGTTTCGGGATCTGTATCCAAGAAAACGGATTATTTAATCGCGGGCGCGGATTCGGGCTCTAAATTAAAAAAAGCACAGGATTTGGATGTCTCTGTGCTTTCGGAAAATGAATTTATAGAAAAAATATAAAGACTTAACTAGTCGTCCTGTTGCGCTTTCAACTCTTCGTATTGAGAGAGAGCCGCCTGATATTCAGGGGCCAAGTCACGACGTTCAGAAAATTCAACGCCACCGGCCGATCGTGTGATCGCCTTGTCCAAAGCCTTCATTAATGCGTCTGAGATATCGATATCCCCTTGCTCAACTGAGAGTTCAAAAGCAAATAAAATGCGGTCACTTAAACGTTTATATTCCAAAGCCATGATGTAAAATTCCTTTGTTTTCTTATTCGAGGCTTATAATAACAGGGTTCGAAACGTCAAGGAAGGTGTTTTTGTACGAAGGCGTCAAATGCGCGGAACAGGTTATTCCTTATCTCATCACATTCAACATGCGCAATATGTTGCGATTTTTTTAAAACATGCATTTCCGCATGCGGTATTTTTGACGCGACATCGCGAATGGATGAATTGCTGACGACCTTGTCTTTATCCGCTATACATAGGAAAATGGGCGTTTTTATAGAGGAACAAAAGGATTGCTCTTTGATTGTATTGATGCTTTTAAAGGCGTGATGGATCCATCCATAACTTACGCCACCACATTGAAGTTCCGGGTTTTTGAGGCACCAATATTTTTGAATGTCACGGCGGATTTTATCAGATGAGATAAAGGGCGCAGTGATTTTGTATGTGGCCTCGTTCCATTTTTTCTGTCCCGGCGCGTGAGCGTTGAGGCTGCCAAATATTCGGACGACGCGGAGAATAATTTTGGAGAGAGCCTTTGTAAGCTGGTTTAATTTGATCCCAAGCATGGGCGAAACCATAAAGGCACATTTAAACAAGGCTGGCGATTGGGCCAGTGTATGCATGGTGATGTTGCCGCCCATTGAGTGAGCAAACAGGATTTTTGGCTGACTTTGAAATTCATCAATGGCGTTGATCTGTTTGATGAAGAGGGCAAAATCAGTGACATCATCGTCAAATCCGCGGGAATGGTGGCGCGTATTATCATCGTTAAAACGGTATGACCCGCCATGCCCTTGCCAATCCATGATGGCCACGGATAGGTTTCGTTTCAGGCAGTCGCGCGCAAACTCAAAATATTCTTCTGCGGTTTGGCTGCGCCCTTGTGCGATCACGACCACGGCCTTTGATTGTGGCGCATGGCAAAATCCAAATCGTATTTTATGGCCGTCTTTTTCACGGGCGGGATCGTTAAAATAATCCCATGTCCAGTTGGCGGGCGGGGTAAATCTATTTTCGAGTTTCATGGAATTAATTTTAACAGGAACGCGCCCATATGCGAAGCACGCAATAATTGATAGAATATTGTTTTTTTNGTAAAGTGCATTTATTGAAAATAAATAAGGAGTAAAAAATAACGTCATTACACGGCTTGTCCGTGTAATCCATGGGATATAAAGTCTGTCTGGATTACACGCATTTACATTCATAAAGCGTGCAATGACGTGATCCTTTAATTACTCCATCGCCTTAATAATGTTCTCGCTCATGGCCTTGGCGTCCCCTAATAACATCATAGTATTCTCGTTAAAGAATAATGGGTTATCAACGCCGGCATAGCCCGTTCCAAGGGAACGTTTAATAAACAGAACGGTTTTGGCCTTTTCCACATCCAAAATAGGCATCCCGTAAATCGGAGACGTCGTATCCGTTTTTGCGGATGGATTTGTAATGTCGTTTGCTCCGATAACAAAGGCAACGTCCGTTTGGGCAAAATCTCGGTTAATGTCTTCTAATTCTAATACTTCATCGTAAGGCACGTTTGCTTCGGCCAATAAAACATTCATGTGGCCGGGCATACGTCCCGCAACAGGGTGGATGGCGTAACGGACAGTGATGCCTTCGGCTTTTAAAATATCAGCCAGTTCGCGCACGGCGTGTTGTGCCTGCGCCACGGCCATACCGTATCCTGGGACAATCACAACGGATGATGCATTTTTCATGATAAAGGCCGCGTCATCGGCGGAACCGATTTTAACGGGGCGGTCGCCTGCGGCGGCGACAGGATTATTGGCCGCATCGTCACTGCCGCCAAAACCACCAAGAACAACGCTCAGGAATGATCGGTTCATTCCCTTACACATGATATAGGACAAGATAGCGCCCGATGCACCAACAAGTGCGCCTGTGATAATAAGAAGTGTGTTTTCAAGCGTGAAACCAATTCCGGCGGCCGCCCAGCCAGAGTAAGAATTAAGCATCGACACAATAACGGGCATATCCGCGCCACCAATAGGGATGATGAGTAAAATTCCAAGAGCAAGAGCAATCCCMYWMATYWKCAAYRANWRMKMYWWSASTTTKMSTGYYARSGNWAATSAAAATCWAAWYMRGNWGMAWMGNKGNWTRGTCGRYYKTTGCATTAGAATAAGTTGTTAGGAGACTCAGATCATTATGTACAAAGGCGGCTGTCTATGCGGAAATGTAAGGTATGAAGCAGATGATTTTGCCGCTTTGCCAGTACATTGTCATTGCCAAACATGTCGTAAACGTCAGGGCGCGGCGATGTCAACTAATGCTCCGGTATTA
>NVSI01000099.1 GCA_002401195.1 Alphaproteobacteria bacterium | reverse complement strand
CTACTGCCTTTAATGTGCGGATCATCACCTTAAGATTTGCAATTTTATCAAGGCCTTCATATAAATGCACGCGCCCCTTTAAACAAATCACAGGAACACCATTTAATTTTCCGATATGCAATTCACCAACATGCCCCTGAACAGATGGCGTTGGAAACCCAGGAAGATCCGAATATTGAATGATTGTCGCATCCGTCAATGATTGCGCCAATTCACCAAGGCCAGAGCCAAGAGTAATCGCGATCTTAGGAATTTCTCCACCGCATTTTTCAAGAATAACATTTTTGGATTGTTCGATTTGAGTGGTCATGATTTGGAAATCTCTTTTATTGATTGATTTATATAACGTCCGTGATAAAACGACTTATCATTAATTTCAAGAGGGTATCATGAAAAATATTTTTCCAAAGGACTTTATCTGGGGCACGGCAACCGCCGCCTATCAAATTGAAGGCGCGTGGAATAAAGATGGAAAAGGCGAAAGCATTTGGGATCGTTTTTGCCACGAAGAAGGAAATATTTTAAATGGTGATACTGGTGATGTGGCGTGTGACCACTACCATAAATGGGAAGAAGATCTCGACCTTTTAAAAGACAATAATATCAAACATTATCGTTTTTCTATCGCGTGGACACGAATAATTCCAAACGGTACAGGTGACACAAGCGCCGCAGGAATCGATTTTTATAGCAACTTAATTGATGGCATGATCGAGCGCGGGATCACCCCATGGATCACCGTGTATCATTGGGATTTACCACAAGCCTTGCAAGATAAAGGCGGATGGACAAACCGAGAAAGCGTTGAATGGTTTAAAAATTATGTCGCCACACTTGTTGATTTATTTGGTGATCGTGTGAATGACTGGATCATATTCAATGAACCAAGTGTCCATAGCTGGCTTGGCCATGGGCTGGGCTTTCATGCCCCTGGTTTTAATGAAGAAAGCACCTATTTAAAGGCGCTGCATCACATTAACCTCTCTATTGCCGAAGGATACAGAACGGCCAAATCAATCCGCCCTAACCTGAATGTCGGATCGTCATATACCTTGTTACCAACATATCCAGAAAACGAAAATAACGACGAAGACGTGACAGCAACGAAACGAATGTTTGAGATATGGAACACAAATCATTTTGACCCTTTATTCACTGGTGCCTATCCGGCGTTCATTCAAGAAAAAATGGGGAACATCATGCAAGACGGTGATGATGCCAAACTCCAAGAAAATTTAGATTTTATAGGTGTTCAACATTATAATGCACTCCACTCCACACACAGCGAATCTCATATTTTCAATGTATTTTTCGGCGAAAAACCAAAGGGGATACCACAAACAGATTATGGGTGGATGATACAACCTGATGATTTTGAAAAATGCCTTGTCTGGCTCTCTGATCATTACGACTTAAACAAAAAAAACATCCCTATTGTAATCACAGAAAACGGAGCGGCCTTTACTGATCCAGTGGTCGACGGTGCATGCAATGATGAAAGGCGTATTGATTACCTATCTGGATATATTGGTGCCGTTGAAAAGGCGATAAAGCAATCCGCCCCGATACAAGGGTATTTTGTTTGGTCTTTCATGGATAATTTTGAATGGGCCGATGGATATTCACAACGGTTTGGAGTTGTTCATGTTGACTATGACACAATGAAAAGAACACCAAAAAAATCATTGCTATGGTTTAAAGATTTTACAGAAAAACATTGACGGCCCTGATTAATATATGGTAATAAATGTTCTCTTTAACAAAAAAAGGTTCACTTAAAATGGCTAAAAAAATAGGCGTCGTCTGCGTAACATATAGAAATCCTGAAAAGCCCTCTATCGTTCGAGAATTTGGCCTCGTTAGCCTTGTTGAAGAGATGTTCTCACAAGATTACAAAGGCGACATTACCTTAAGTGTGGTCGATAGCAGCCCTCAAGCCCACCCTTACTTAACAATTGTTGCGCAAAAATACCCTGAAAAACTTATTTACACTCATATTCCCAACAGACAGTTGGCGCCAGAACAATCATGTGATGAAAAATTCATCCCAAGCAACCGCACACTCAAGGAATCTCTCGCCCTTCAATACTATCAATTGAAAGAAGAAGGCACACCAATCCCTGAGGCCTTAACCAATCTCATTTTAATCAATGATTTTAACGATGCTGATCAAAATGACTACGACATACTCATTGGTAGAACCGAAAGCTCTTCGTACGCATCAGTAGAGGCACAAAAAAGAACGGAAGATAAATACCCGATCGCAGATATTAAAAATGATGAATCACTTTTTTGGAAAGCGCGAGTTCAAGAAATGATGGATATAGCCGGCTTTGTACCTTTTGAAGATGACTACCCAATTCAAACAAACATATTCTCTCAAATTTTTAATAGTCGCCCAACGATTGGCATGAAAAAAAACTATGGTATACAWSCTMTKAYRKATTYASWSRKYKYACNSTRATRTMMTWKKATTTTNMGAYKWTRWCGACCACCATGCGCCGAACTACATCTCAAAAACAGTAACGGCGCTCGGAAATGCTGATTTCACTCGCATGACTCGATATATCACGCATATATTCAACGCCTCCACTGAAAACAAAGACCATGCTTGGGGTGTATTCGACCTGCGCGTTAAAAAAGACGCTAATAATTTTTGGCGCCTAGACCCACAGCAAAACAATGAAACAATGCATAATCTTTTTCCTGATGGAAAAATACACGATTCCAAAGTCGGAAAGAAGTTTTCAAGACTCGTAACAATGGCATGGCCAATTTTGTCACACGAAGGCGCACTTCATACATACTCCTATAGCGCCTGGAAAAAAGGCGTCAAGGAATTTGGTGGGTGCGCACCCGTCTCATTTGCTGAAGACATTATTTTGTATCGTAAATTCAAAGATACCTTTGGAAAAGAATTTTTAGATGTTCACACACCCATCAACGATGGCGATGAATCATTTATACGCATAGCCGACGGAGGGAATGCGTCTGTCATCGAATGGATGGAACAAAATAAAAATGTCCCCGCATGGGCACAAAAATGCACTAACGATATATATGAACTAAAAGACATGAAACCCGATGCACTGCATAAAAATTTAACAAAACGAGCCCAAAAGCTTATTTTATAATATATTTTTTATTCAAACTTTCAAATGGCACACCCGACATAGCATCAATCTTACGGGAAATATCCGTAGACCCCGCCGATATTGTCGCCTGATTTTCAATTAAATAATCAGGGCGCGCCGCAATCCCCAACCATTGAAAGGGAAGGTCTATTTTTTCACCTTGTACGCGTTCCATGTTCGACGCATCATGCGCGCGATAATGCATATACATTAATTCATCCGACATTTTTGGGGAGGCCAACGTTTGAAATGATTGATCATTAATCCACGGCAAAATCACTTCATAAGGGCCACCATTACAAAGCAAGAGCTTTGCCTTCGAGTGCGCCAGTCGTTCTTGGTATCGTTCAGGCGTATGATTTTCATCCAAAGTCGTACTCAAAGTACCGCGACTTTGCACATGCGCACCCTCTTCATACTCTGATGGTAAATCAGCACCACGAAGATGCCCAAGCATACGACCATTGCGGATATAGGCAATCATAACCGCATCATATTCTTTATCTTCAGAGAGAAAATTTCTTTGATCTTCGAAATTAATCGCATCAAAGTCAGGCGTATCTGAAATATCAAACCCAGAACGGCGCAAATAATCCAATGAAGGCATTACAAATTTATAGTCATTACACTCCGGATCATTTTCAAATCCCTTAAACGCGCCGACAACCGCGATTGAACGAATTGTTTCATCGTTGTTATTATTTGCAATTTTTTGAAATGCTTCAACGGCCATACTTACAAACCTCTCTCCTTAAAGAGAAAACAATAGCATCATATTAACTGATATGTCAATAAAATTACACTGTAATTCTTCTTCAATTTAAACTATAACCATACTCATGCAACATGATCATATTCTTATTCTCGATTTCGGTTCCCAAGTGACACAGCTTATCGCCCGTCGCATCCGCGAAAATGGCGCCTATTGCGAAATTTGGCCTTTCAATGATGCCTCACAAGACCGCATCAAAAAATATAGCCCAAAAGGGATTATCCTCTCGGGCGGGCCATGCTCTGTTACCGATGAAGATTCCCCACGTGCGCCAAGTTGCGTTTTTGAAATGGGTGTCCCTGTTCTTGGCATTTGTTACGGTCAACAAACGCTTGTAGAGCAGATGGACGGCAAGGTAGAGGCCGGCCATAACGGTGAATTTGGCCGTGCCGAAATTAACATTAAAACCGCATCTCCCCTTTTTGGTGACACGTGGAAAACGGGTGACACTCCAACCGTATGGATGTCTCATGGTGACCGCGTTACAAAAATACCCGATGGATTTGATGTGATTGCAACATCCTCTGGCGCGCCATGCGCGATTATCGCCAATGAGGACAAGAAATTTTACGGCATCCAATTCCATCCAGAGGTCGCACACACACAAAACGGGTCAGATATCCTGCGCAATTTTGTGATTGATATTTGCGAATGTTCGGGCGCATGGACAATGGCATCATACAAAGACGAAGCCATCGCAAAAATCCGTGAGAAAGTCGGCTCATCCAAAGTAGTCTGCGGCCTGTCTGGCGGGGTCGATAGCTCCGTCGCGGCGATCCTAATCCACGAAGCAATCGGTGATCAACTCACTTGTATTTACGTTGATACAGGCACAATGCGAAAAGGCGAAAGCGAACAAGTCGTTGCCCTATTCCGTGATCATTACAACATTCCCCTGATTCACGAGGACGCATCCGATTTATTCCTTGGAAAACTAGAGGGCGTTTCAGACCCCGAGAAAAAACGTAAAATTATCGGCGGGACATTTATTGATGTCTTCGACAAATGCGCCAAACGCATTGGCGATGTTGATTTCCTTGCGCAAGGCACCTTGTACCCTGATGTAATTGAAAGCGTATCCTTTATTGGTGGACCATCGGTCACCATTAAATCGCATCATAATGTAGGCGGCCTGCCCGAAAAAATGGATCTCAAAATCCTTGAGCCTTTACGTGAGTTATTCAAAGACGAAGTCCGTGATTTAGGGCGCGAGCTTGGCCTTCATGATGATTTTGTATCTCGTCATCCATTCCCTGGGCCTGGTTTGGCCGTGCGGTGTCCTGGTGAAATCACGCGCGAAAAACTCGCCATTTTACGCGAGGCCGATGCCGTGTATTTAGACGCGATCCGCAAAGAAGGTTTATATAACGAAATTTGGCAAGCCTTTGCCGTGCTTCTTCCTGTTCGCACCGTTGGTGTGATGGGTGATGGGCGCACATATGATTACGCTTGTGCCTTGCGCGCGGTGACGTCAACCGATGGGATGACGGCTGATTTTTATCCGTTTGAGATGGATTTTCTGTCGCGCACCGCAACGCGGATCATCAACGAAGTCCGCGGCATTAACCGTGTCACATACGACATCACCTCAAAACCGCCCGGCACGATTGAGTGGGAGTAAATAGCGTCATTTACACGCGTGAATGCATTGGGCATACTTAACACATGCTTAAACGCCTACAATTACTTGCGAAACATATTATTCAACGCCCGCACGATCGGATTGAACGTGCGCTGAATATTCCGGCGCCTATTCAGTCCGCAAAATCGGTCGAGGCGCAACATCATGTACTGCACGCCTGCCCCAGTTATACCGAGCTTCGGACCGAATTTCGAAATGTCGGGCGGATGAATGCAATTATTGAAACATTGGGGCGTGACTTCCTGACCGCTATGCCTGATGGGGCCTATGTCTCTCGTCTTGGGCAGATTGCATTTTTATATCGTCGCCAACACGAAGATTTGGCAACAGACAAGGTCATTGACCTTCTTGGCAACGCCAAAGAGCATCTTAAAAACAATCCATCCGATTGGGACGAATGGAACACCGCAAATTTACGCGAAATGGAAAGCAGCATACGCCACCATGCGGGTGTACCGGCCGATTTGATTGAAAAACGCGCACGTTTAT
>NVSI01000098.1 GCA_002401195.1 Alphaproteobacteria bacterium | reverse complement strand
CCGCCGATGCCTCGGCATAAGTGAAATATTTCGCGCTATCGTCACCGCCCGCGGTCATGCCGCGTGCAGGTGGAGGATTAACACCCTCAGGCGCGCTTCCGTCATAATCAAAACATCCCGTTTCAAAAGTTTTATTCGGGCCCGCGGAAATAATCGCAATTACAGCGCCCGATCCATCCGATTTTCCTTGCAACATATTGGCAACGCCCGTGTTGGTCGGGCCATGGTTCCACACACAATATCCGTATTCCGTACCCCATGGATTGGTACGCACCGCGCCTACCGTTCCCGGCAAACACCCACCACCCGTTGGGCTGGCGCCCGTACAAGCGACATAAGGCGCGGGCTCAAGTTCTGGGTCACCATCGTAACTGGCGTGCCCAGAACCATTTTCAGGCCGAATCGCGGCGTTCAACACCATAATACGACCATTGGTCATTATATCTGTATCAGTGATATTTTTCTGTGTGACTCGTGTGATTGTTGTGATTGGGCCTGAAATGGTTTGCATCCCCACAACGCCAAGAACCCCTGTCATAGCGACAGCGGCGAACAGCATTGCAAATATGTTACCCTTTTGAGACGTTAGAATACGCAAAGTAAAGAAGACCCCCTACAAATCAGTCATGTACAATTAGGTTATCATAGCATTCTCCACTTAACAAAGGCTTAATCATTGATTGTATTTTATTTTTCATATTTTATTTAGAATTTTACACAAATTTAACGAATCTGTTCTAATCTAAATCGTGAAGACATATTTTTAACGGGTAAGAACGGGGTTTATAATGACTGTGAACAAACAAAATCTACATACTAAATTTGGTACATTACTATGTGCAGGGGCAAGTGTTCTTGTTCTTAGCGCTTGTATGCCTGATGATGAAACAAATGATAAACGCGCCGAAGCGGACCATAATACGGCCAAAGTCGCGCATTATTCCCAGTCATTCCAACAATATTCATCACGATCGCTCAACGCGCTTGTGAATAGCGACCAATGGGCGGCGCAAACGCTTCCTGAGGGTGTTTTAACACTGACTAATTCTGCATTTGGATCATTAGATCTTGGTGGATCAGAGGCTTATGTGCAATCTGCATATTGTGTGATTGCGGGAAATCCACGTCATATCACATGGTTTGAAACAAAAAATGAAGATGACGCATTATTCTTGCAAGGCCTTGGGAAAGAGCGCGCCGGACAAATGGCATCGAAATTACGCGCTTTAATCGCTCGCGAGAATTTCGGTATTGCCGATGGAACGATCATTAAAATGGCCGATGGCACAGACCTTGACCCAACAGGTGCCTGTAATAATCTGGAAATTCCACACGGATCCGTTGTGGCGGTTGTCCCTGTTCCCGTTCCTGCACAAATTGCAGAAGTTCAAAAGAAATATATTATGCGCGCCCTGACATGTGAAGCCGGCGAAGAAGGAAATCGCCTGCAACGTATTATGGCGACCTATATGCCATCTGGAAATATTACTGTTGGCGTGTCTAATTTTTCAAGCGAATCCGCAGTGATGGCCGATAACGGTTTGGACTGGGAAAGCCTTGCCAATAACTGTATCGCACCAACGGCGGCCATTGCCCGCGTTGTCAGTGACACAAGTGTTGATGCCTTGGACGTTGCCAATATTATCAATATTCCTGGTGAAATTATCGCAACATTGGACACGAACTTGACCGATAAAAGCTGTAAAGATGTTCATGACAAAAAAGAAAATGAAGAGGAATTAACACCCGWAGAAAGCAAAATGTACGACACATGCGCAGGGCCTGTTGATATCAACCCTCTGGCTGGGATTGAATTTGATCCCGATACATTAAAGAAAACAGAAGAAGAAGAGCTAGCTGGCGAATGTGGCGGCGTAGCGGGTAGCACAAATACAGTTACAATCGCATCCCCAGGGGCCGCCAATTATAAAGGCATTCATAATGCATTGGCCGGTAAAGCAGGGCAACTTGTTACAACCGATTGGACTGGAGATTCAGCCTATAAGAAAATCACAAGATTTTATGAAATCATCGAAGATTTTGGAAATGGAAATCTTGGCCGCGGCGGCGCAAGCTCTGACGGAAGTTGTGAAGACGGAAAATGTACAGAAGTTGTCACATATGAAGGGCTTGATCTTTTATGTGAGAGAAATGAAACATTGAATGTTCCATGTGATGAAATGTACGCACCAGGCGGATCGGTCACAACCAATAATGGTTTGGACTATACACGTCCCCGTAACATTAGCGGTTGGGCGGATGTTGTGAACCTTGTTCCCAATGATGTGGATGACATTTCATGGGCCCAAGGCAGTATGAATTGTGTTTGGACCGAAACAAAAACAGATAATCAAAGCTGTAGCTGGAACGAGACAGGGAACGGATACAAAAAAACATCTAAGCGTAATTTTACAGCGACAACACCGGAAAATGGCGCATGGAGCGGCTGGGCCGTGACAAGCAGTACAAGTGACTGCCGCCCTGAATCTTCATCTGGTGGAGACGGTGGAACGGGTTGTTTATTGGCAGGGACATTGGTGGCCATGGCGGATGGTACAACCAAACGCATTGAACGCATCGAAGTTGGTGACGAAACATTAACGGGGCGTGTTTTACACAAATATATTCGTTCATGGGATGAGTATGCGTCTTTAAGTAAGAACGGCATCTCAATGACCAATGGCGGATTGATCGAATATGACGGTATTGGCGGAACGGGAATTCACCCCCTTCATATCGATGGTCAATGGATCCAATTGGGCGACATTAAAGGCGCCGCAAAAGTTCACGGCGACGATGTCGAGGTGATCTATAACCTTCTCACGGAAAACAATATCATTCCTGTGATCGGAACAAGCGGCGAGCTCTACTATGCGAGTGATGATTTGCACAATATGCATGATGCATCTGAAAAAGGACGTTTAAAAATTCTTTTCTCTGAACGAAAAGTCGCTTAGACTAGAGTTTGTAACAAAACTTTTTCAAAAGGATTACTGGCTATGTCTAAGCTTTTAAAAATCGCTCTTATCGTCGTGATGGCAATGGCCTCTGGACAGGCCTTTGCCAAAAACGGTGAATTCAAAAAAATGAATGATGCCCAATTAAAACGCATCACCAGCAATAAAACTTTCTGGAAGAAGAACGCCTTTGATCGTTTTTACTTTGAATCCGGAGGGGAATTTATCCAGCAGCTCAACAGCGGATGGAATAATGTTCCCCTTGGCACGATGTTCACAGGGAGATGGGACATTAAAAATAGCGCGGTCTGTTGGACATACGATAACGAAACATCCGCCCTTTATAAAACGCCATCCACTCCATTTTGTTACGCTGTCTTTTCTGACGCATCAAGCGATACATTCATGACATTACATA
Organism: Alphaproteobacteria bacterium; assembly: GCA_002401195.1. Classification (GTDB taxonomy): domain Bacteria; phylum Pseudomonadota; class Alphaproteobacteria; order Micavibrionales; family UBA1664; genus UBA1664. Next base: position 2,671 of record NVSI01000098.1, on the reverse strand, counting down.
GCGAAAAAATAAAACTCTATAGCGTCAAAAACGGCCAGCAAAGCAGTTCCGCTTCATTCAATTGGGATCGATGGGCCTCCAATAATTATATCTTGGATCCTGAATTTGTTCCGGTTCTCCTGAGTGAACTAAAAAACATCAAGGAATATAGACGCCAACGCAATATTAGCGATGGAACGATTAACCGCGCCGAACTCAACGACACCATGAAAAACTATTACGACGAAGCCATTGGAAAAATATTTTACGTGGCCGGTGATCACATGTATTTCGGGAAAGGCGGCCAATTTTTCTATACCACCGATTCCAAAATCAAAAAGGCTCATGACCTGTCCTCTCTCCTTGGCGATGATAATTTCGGAACATGGTCCATCAAGGGCAATCAACATTGTTTCTTCCGCAAAGGACGTTCAAAGCCAACATGTGAATTTGTTGCCCCAAAAGGCAAAGGCCTTGTCCGCGACTATAGCGGCACACTTGGGTTTCACAATAATGGGTTTTCACGAATCCGCGGAGAAATGGGCGTCAAACATATCACCCCTGAAAATTCATCAAGTCCAGAGCTTTATAAGCTTGTGAATGAAGAATTCAAAAAACGCGCCGCCAACCGATAACTTTCAAATCAATGGAATCATCCGACAGCCAAGATCGTCTTGCTAATGCAAAAACACTGGCCAGCTTTCCATCGCATGAACAAGCGGCGACGTATCTGCGTCAACTCAACGCGGATCGTGAACGCGATAATTTAAACGCTCCCCAGAACAACTTCGTCGATTTCGCACGCGAATGGAACGCGATTCCCGCGGCCCTCAAGGGCTATGATTTTACATCGCAATCCGATTCCACCGCAGGCAAAGAAATCATCTTCATTGTTGGGCTGTCTCGATCGGGAAAATCATCGATAGAGCGCATCTTAAACGCCCTGGACCCGTTTAAAGATTGCGGAGAACTTTCCACCACAAGTGATATGTTTTACGATCTAGACGGCCCTGATGGACGCACATATAAATATCCAGACTATTTACCTTTGTTGCCACAACAGGCCCTTGCCCCGATGGGCGCAGACTTTATATCCGCCCTTCAAAAGGACGCCGCATGCATGGATAAAATCATCCTCAACACCATGCCCACTAATTTTATTTATATTCCATTGATCAAAGCCATCGCGCCACGCGCCAAAATCATTTGGTGCCATCGAGAACCCCAAACACATTGCATCAACATGTTTATAAAATCATTCAAACATGAGGCATGGAATTTCACCAATTCCATCGACCGCATTGTCGAAACATATCAAAGCTATCAACGAATTTACCAATTTTACAAAGAAAAAATGCCTGACAATTTTATCGATGTTCAGTACGAAGACATGATGAAAGATCCGAAAAAAACACTTAGCACTTTATTGGAAAATGCGGGATATGACATCCCCGCATCTGCCTTGAAAAAAGCCATTCAGGATAACCAATCATACCTGAATGTGATTGAGGCCGAACATACTCTCTTGCGTAATTACACGCCCTATTTCCCAGAGCTTCATACGCTGCTGTAAAGCGTTCAAGCCCCTCTTACGCCTCAACAATTAGGTTGCCGTTATTAATGAGAGTTTGGAGATCGAAAGGATCAATTGTATTCGTATGAATGTCTGCGATAGAACCCCATGTTGAAGAATTCAAATGCACAGATAGATGCTTAATATTTGCATTATCATTATCATTCGTAATAGAAATGAATTGATTAATATTGTCTGTTAATGGGTCATAATACCCATCCAAAATATCTGACACGTCAATTGCATCATTGTTTCCCGTTACTATAGAAAAATCCATAATATTATCGACTCCAAAACTGTGACTGTTGAAGTCTGTATAATCATAGCTAAAAATATCATCCCCTAAGCCGCCATAAACCGTATCTTGGCTTCCATTTCCAAAGATAATATCATTCCCATCATTCGCATAAATCGTATCATTTCCATCTGAACCATAGATAACATCGTCTAAATTACTTCCATAAATCGTATCATCCCCATGCCCACCACGCATGAAAGATGCCAAGCTTAAATCCGCTGTGAGTGTTTCAGAAACAGGGCTACCAAAAATTTGGTCTGGAACCATAATAACATCTTTTCCTGTTAAATTGAGAATATCATAATCAGATCCATTGATGTTCCAATCGCGCAAAATAAGATCTTGCCATAAATATATTCCATGAACTTCAACCGAACGCCCATCATTGAAATCAACCATATAATCATCACCGCTCCAATCAAAAGATAAATTATTGATATCGCCACCTTCAATTTTTATAGTTACGTTTGATTCATCCCCATTACTATAAATAATATCATGGCCCAAATCCGCACTGAAGACATCAACCGTCGTTTGATTTGTATTCCCGATAGAAATAATATCATCACCCAATCCGCCGCGAATATAGTTATTATCATTCACAGTCACTGACGGAATACTTCCTGCACTCGCGCGAATATAGTCATTCCCATTGCCCCCATAGAGGTAATTAGTGCCCTTTCCTCCGTCTATAATATCATCCCCGTCGTCGCCTTCGATATGATCGTCGCCAAGGCCGCCATAAAGTTTATCGTCGCCTGCATTTCCACGGATGTGGTCGTTTCCGTTATCGCCATGTAAAATTTCATCACCGATAAACC
>NVSI01000097.1 GCA_002401195.1 Alphaproteobacteria bacterium | reverse complement strand
AAAAGGGCGCCAAATGTATTAGGCGGGAAGAAATCAAAATGAAGTTGAGATTCGTGCTTATTTGCTTATTTGCTTATTTCAACAGCCAATCATATTACAGTAAAAAAGGGCGCCAAATGTATTAGGCGGGAAGAAATCAAAATATATTTGAAATTTGTGCTTATTTGCTTATTTGCTTATTTCATCAGCCAATCATATTACAGTAAAAAAGGGTATTATTAATTATCGCTCCGAATAATACTTTTTTGAGTAAGGTGACGGTAGTATCATTCTAGTGGTTTTACTAGCCAACTCTCCTCCAACGGGTCCTCCAAAGTAAGTGCCAACTGCTCTAGCCCCCATTTGTAATCCGAAATCAGCTATTTTAGGACCATATTGATATAACTTATCGCGAAGATATGAAACAATGGCCCCCTAATTCGATGTATTGCTTCTGACACCTCCATCATGTTTGATTACACGATGAATAAGAGTTCTAGCATTGTCCGGATCTCCTGTCGCCTTACTCCTCCCAACATTAAAAAAATCTCTCCGACCTTCATCTGGTATGGACTCATATGTCATAACCGCTGACATCCTAAACTCTAAACCGGCACACGCTGTAAAATTGATGTTCCATTCCAATCTAACATCATCCACACCGCCCTGAAAATATGACACACTATTTTGAGGAACTAGTGAAATGTCATTTGAAGCCAATCCTCCCGCTCCAGTGTTCAGTTGAGCACCTATGTGTGGTTTGAGGTGAAATCGAGTATTATCAATGGGAAACCATATGAGTCGGCAGCCCTCTGAAGCTGGAACTGCCTAATAATAAGGTAGTTGTTGAATCTCCCGAGCCGACGCGAAATGCATGCTAGAAAGATCATCTTGAAACTGTTGCTGTGCATCGATTGTGCTGTGGTGGGCATTTAAGTGCATCCCGACTTCAATTAACCCCTTCGCATTCTCAACTGTACCCATATATTCAATCTTCAAGTATGCTCCTATCAACCGAACACCTCCATGAGCAACTTGATTGTATGGATCTGCATCAACCTCAGCACTTGGTAAGCCAACTGTAACTTGAGTCCTGTTATCATTGGGGTTTTGATTATCATTCAAATCTCCTGTTGATGTTGTAAATGAAATTCTGCTGGCTCCTCGAGCAATTTCAGGTTCCCAAATCCCCGAATATGTATTGGATGCTAATGTAGGAACTGTGAATGAAGTGATGATTCGTTCCTTATAAATTGTGCTGGATATGGGAAATAATGATGGCATTCGTACTGGGTCCAATAAATCAGGAAATAAACAAAATTTTGCCCAACTAATTTCTGTATTCCTTTCCTATTCGATTATAGAAACTGCATCCTCCATTGCTTCAGCTTGGGACACATGCTAACCTGCAAAGCCAGTCAATAACTAGCCCAATCGTAAATTGTTTGTTTGTTCTGGTTCCATGTAATTTATAATTATAATATATGGAGACTTAAATACAATATAGATTCGAATTAAAAGTGGTACTATGTAATATCATATGAACATACAAAAATATAAAATGTAAATTATACTACAACAAAACAAATAAATTCCAAACTTAATGCAAATATCAACACTAACGAAAATTAGCGAAAACAAAAAATTCAAATATAAATTACCAATTAATCGAATTTAATTATGCACCCATAAAATTCTTGATCTTCTCCACTTCCTGTTTATCTGACCTATAATACTTGTTCATCCGATTTCGAGCATTCTCTTTGAGTGCTGCCTTCTGACCCCAATAAGCCCTACTGAGAGAGTGATTTGCCTTGATACTTTGGATCCAATCCACCATAGTCGTTCGATATTCTGAAATTTTGAAAGGTACAGCAAGCAAACCGGCAGCCAACCCTCCCCCCAGGTAAAGCACAAATCGAGTGCCTTCAACATGATCAAAGTGTTGCATTTGTGTTTGATTCTCAATGAACTACGCATTGATCTCGTCAATGGTCATTTCGGGATTGAACCCACCAAAAGGCATTTTCCGCTGGATGATATATTTGTAAACCCTATCAAAAAGACCAGATTGACCCTGAAAACGAACCTTCCATTGACTTCCTCCACGATTGAACTTGGCCATTCGAGTAATGACAGAGAGACTCTGTCCGGCACCTAGTTGAAGATCAACACCTGGTGTATTGAGATTGAGTACCCTCAGAATCCGACCTGTGTGACGATGAATACCACCCAATACTTGACCAATTGCCAATTGATCTCGTTCTTCAGCGACAGCTCAACGTATAATCGCATATGATCCTTCCCGCTCACGCCAAAATGTTCTAAACGCCAATTGTTCGTCTTGTCCATCAACAGSAACKCGGGCTATTACCATCTCAAACCAAATTCACACTTCACTGAGTGCATCCCTGGGAGTAACAATTGAAGAAGCTTTCACATAAAATTGCAACCCTCCAGTTTGCRCTTGAGGCACACCCTCTTCTGCAACCSCAAATCCCGTGCAAGGAAAGAAAGTACCATTGTGATCTCCTACATTAGCATCTCCAAAAGTAAAATCCAATTGAATTGGATCAATAGCAGAAATATTTCGAATTGTTGGCCTTTGAACAACTTTAGCTGAATCCTTGAGTTTCTCAATAATGATACCCCATTTTGCACGAATACTAACCTCCTTGGCTTTGTAATACGATGGCACTCCATCTCCTTCATTTACACCTTCAACAACATCATTCATCATTTCTAACACATTACCAATTGATTTGTTGTTGTAATATTCGAATCTTCTCTTAGCTGCCGATTTTCTTGGCCCCAACAGTCTTGGATCCAATCCCCTAGGATCAGCATCTTCCACCATATTCATTTGTCCGTTATTGTAAAATTGACCCAACTCTGGTCTACCTRCTATGTGAGCATAACCCCTTCGATCCCCCACGCGAATAAGATCATTATCCAATGGCACTGCATAACGAATTCCCTGAGCCCATGCGAGAACAACCGGAGACAATTGTTGTAATTCACCATCCCTGTGCATCCCGACAATCAAATCAACCAACTGACCGACATTTGCTTGCCCTCAAACAGCTACTGCCAAAGCTCTCCYTTGGGCAAAATCACCACGGCGAAATACTGGATGCACCCAAAGGTCATTTAGGGCAATCGCTCCCGGAAACACAGCTTCTCCCCCACGAACACGTACTCGTTGAGCTTCACGAAGTCGAGTGAGTTCGATTCTATACGCCATTCGATTCATAGCAACTTCCTGAAGATTCTCAGCATTACCTTGATGTTCTTGATTCATGATAATATTGAATATAGCCAATAATAATTTATTAATTAATGTATCATGTTACTTTATACACTATCGTGACAAATGAATAAGGTCTTACATATATAAAATGTTAATTATTTAATTTAAGTTTCTTCCTCTAACCAACCACCGAATCATACAATTCTTCGAAATTGAGGAAATCCATAGTACGACATGAATCCAGGAAATTGCCATACTCTGAAGTTGTAATCGAAATGTCCCCTCCCCCATCCAATGGCTCTTGTGTATTATGATACACATTGACTTTGTTCATGATATTCTGGAAAAATATCGCCCAAACATACTTCTCTAGTTCACTTTTTAGTCGAATGGGATTCAACTATCGYTTYGMWGSTMMYTGAMMRWWSSWRWKTSMAYSMWAYAYSMKCCWMTCSRYRMCYCCYMAKKMMMYYSTSRCMMWWTCARYGKTWTGMAKMRRYYCAATCATGTCTCCCATGGGAAAATCCCGCTCGGTATTGATGAACGTTAGCCTCCGTTTTGCTTGCCATTCAAACATTTCATCACAAACCAATACATCAGTATCCCGATCAGACGGCTTAGGTAGAGGACAATGAAGAGCAGCAATTGCCTGAGCTAAATCGAACACTTCTGGTCGCTGAGCTGTAAAGCATGGATACTTATCATGGAGTTCTCTATGCCAATCCGACATACTCCATGATGAATCCAAACAACCTGAATTTCTACAGGTATGCTAATGAAACATGTTCAATCTTTCGAATCCGCCCTGATAAGCAGATGATGCAACATTGAAAAGGTACATCGTAGACTTTGACCTCAACGTGTCAGCAGTAACTTCATACAACACACTTGTTGAATTCGCAATCAAGTGGAAATCATCGATGATACATTTTTTGGGTTTGTACTCCTCCACATAGAACATCCGCCGATAGGATGTAAAATTGACCCTGCCTGTAGATTGACTCATCAAAGAATCAGATTTGACTCCGTTCAAACAAGGAAACGCTTGAATCAATCTGGTGCATAGCATTGTTTTCCCTGTCTCAGCCGGACCTGAAACCATCAATATTTTCTCTGCTGTCCGTGAAGGCATCAAACAATTGGTAAAGAAATACGACAACTTGTCGCAATCAATATTGTGATTCTCCAATAATCTCAATCGCTCCTTCAATTCGATAATTTGGCGTAAACGATGAATGTCCGTTGAATCGCGTCGAGCCATTATCCCTTCCATGAGCTCTTCGATGTGGCTTTCAAGTTGCTATACAATGGATCGTCCTCTATCAATGGCATTGGTCAAGTCAAGCTCCATCCGAGCTTTTTGATCATCCCCGTCCTCCAACAAATGCTTGCACACTTCCGAAATCAATCCAGATGAAGCCCCAAGTGCTCGCTTGCGAATTGATTTGTTTTGGGATTTCAAGCATCGATCTAGAAACATCTCAAAGTTGTACGAACTCTGAACAAACATCTGATAAATCAGCTTTTTCTCCTCCAATGCTTTACCCGAAAGAGATACAGATCCAAAACTCAATAATTTTGAAATGGCCGCAATCCACTGTGTTGAGAATCGAGATTCATTGAAGGCAGTCTGAGGCCAAACTGAATAGTACTCCAACCGATCTCACCTAGGTCTCCAAAATCAAACATCTCTGGATTCACGCTCGAATGTATGATGAGCCAAATACAACATTGGTTGTATAAAAGTAGCAACCTGACTTGTTGTTTTAGCAGCAACGGTATCAATGGCAGCATATACCCCTTGCATGCTTGGTGATAGCGTGTATGTTGGAACGGAGTAATATGACTTCATCCCAAAAATGGTATATCTAACTGGCTAGATAACCACCTCTTCTGCTTCCGGATCTTCAACGCGAATTCGAAAATGGTCTCCTCCTGTCCTATTCTTCCAATAGATACCACGTTTGATCGCGAAATTGATTTCCCTCTCGATGTAACTCAATTCCTGAGACTTAATCTTGAGAGTTTTGTAATACAAATGCAACTCATAAATCCCCCTGGATTTAATAAGAAGCACTCCTACACAGGGACCCATAGTAACAGCCAGCGGTTGAGCACAGTCAGGTTTCGACACCATGGTCTGCAACCAAGACACAATCCCAGTTGTCGTTTGAATGGCACAATGATCGTTCAATTCCTCTGTCTTGTCGAATCCAATCGTAAATCCCGAGCCCTTGTAATCTGATTTGCGAATAAAACTCCATTTCTTCTCTTCCCATTCAACTTGTTCGCAGGGTTTTGTTGACTATAATGCTTTGAGTTGGGCCTCTTGTTCCTCGGAAGTCGCATTCTGGGGTTGCTCAATCTGCATAGACATTGTGAGGCATATCATGTTCCCAGATTTCTTGAGAATTGCCTCTTTGTATGCTTCGCCCAACATTTCCGGTTTGAGATTTGGATCCTGTACGCTGATTCTTGTATCGTTTGATTGAACTGAATCTGCGCTACTCCCCTCCTCATGATCCTCGTCTGTATCAAACTTAATTTGAAGTTTGGGAATCCCCAATTCCATTTGCTCTTTGCTGCCCTCTGAACGTCGATCGTCAAGAATCCGCTCCCACTCAGCCTGAGCTAAATCGTACGCTTGGTATCTGGTATTGTCGAGTCCCTGGTCAACATCTCCTTCGATCGATCCCAAATTTGAAGTGACTTCATCAAAATTTCCCATGAATGAGTTGTTTGGTGAATCCATATGACTTTTCTTATTTTTTTTCTGATTCTCTCAAATATCGCTCCTTTTATACTTGTCTGGCGCTGGGAAATTATGGTCAAGAAAAAAGCGATTTGTTGTATTTTTGTAGTGTCCTGTATTTTATATCTGTTATTTTAATTGTATTGATCTGATTGGCTGTTGAAATAAGCAAATAAGCAAATAAGCACGAATCTCAACTTCATTTTGATTTCTTCCCGCCTAATACATTTGGCGCCCTTTTTTACTGT
>NVSI01000096.1 GCA_002401195.1 Alphaproteobacteria bacterium | reverse complement strand
TAAGGCCTTGGCCGCGACGGCGCGTTCCCATGGTTTTCCAGCCAAAATTATTGAGGCTGTTGAGGCAGTGAATGAAAATCAAAAATATGTCTTAGTGAATAAAATAAAAGCGCATTTTGGAGACGATCTTTCTGGTAAAACATTCGCGGTGTGGGGGCTGGCGTTCAAACCGAACACAGATGATATGCGCGAATCACCGAGCCGTATTATTATAGAAGAATTATGGAAGGCGGGCGCGAAAGTGAAAGCCTATGACCCTGAAGCCATGGAAGAATGTGCCCGCATTTATGGGACGCGCGATGATTTAACGCTGTGTGACACTCAAAATGATGCATTGGATGGATCGGACGCTGTTATTGTTGTGACGGAGTGGAAATCATTCCGAAGTGTGTCGTGCGATACATTTAAGGATAGGTTAAGCGCCCCTGTTGTTTTTGATGGTCGAAATATTTACGAACCTGATGTGATGACACGTAATGGCGTGAAATATTACGGCATTGGCCGCAACGGCTAGTCAGTTGACATTGCCTACTCTTTTGGTGCATATGGTGTGTGTAATCATAAAAAAGGAGAGACGATTATGAACAAAACTTATTTGACGTTGGCTGGTGTTGCGGTTGTTGCATTGGTTGGATTTGGCGCATTAACACAAGAACAAGGTGACAAAGCCGAAGGCGTAATTGCAAGCCTTGGTGGATCAACTGAATCTTTGGTTTCTGACATTTCTGGCGCGGTTGAAGGTGGCCTAGAAGGCGCAACAGAAACAGCACAAGGATGGTCAGACGAGGCAACAACAGCCGCAGATGAAGCGATGACTGCTGCCGCAGAATCAACAACAGACACAATGAATTCTGCTGTTGAAGCGATTGAACCAGCGGCGGGTGAGGCAACAACAGACGCCGAATCTCACGCTGATACAATGCTTGAAGGCTTAACAAACTAGTCTTTGCTAACGTTTTCTATCTAAAGAATTTAAAATCCGCCTTTTTTGGGCGGTTTTTTTATGGCTTCAATCGGAACGGTTTGAACGGTTTTTCTTCGTGCCGCACCATACCTGTCGTGATGGATATAATGATCAGAATATCCGTTACAAGACCAGGAATTGATTTTTCGATCACGGCATAAATTGTCCAACATATCGCGTCGATGATAGAGATTCGTGCAACGATATAGCGGTTGTCCCGTACAAACATGAGGCATGCACCAAGTGTCACGGAGACAAGAGGCAAAAGATCCGATGGCTTTTCGTATATATAACAAAAAAATACTCCAGCAAGAATGAGAACAAATGCGATTACAAATTTTTTGACGTGTTTTTCATCCAGGTAAACCAAACAGATCGCTTTGATCATGTTTCCAATATTCATGACCGCGCCAGAAAATGCGCCCAAAAGAACAAAGTGGACGGCCCATAAGGCTGTTGAGAAAATTTGAGAGAAAAATATTTCGCGCGCGCCCTTTCTTTGAAACGAATAAAGAGTGATAACGCAGGCTAAAAACCCGATAATATTGGCGATGATAAGGGGTGTTTCCATGTGCAAGAGACTATAGCGTGTTTTGCGTGGGGTGTCTGTGTATAAAATTCTTGAAATTCTTTGTGTTGCGGGGCGTTAAGCGATATAGTTGGGCGTTAAAAATAACCAATTAATGGAACTGAAATGTCAGACGAAAACACACGACCACCCGAGGGTGAGCAATTTCCAATAGTCTATCTTGAAGATGAGATGAAAAAATCTTATCTCGATTACGCGATGAGCGTGATTGTAAGCCGGGCTTTGCCTGATGCGCGAGATGGCTTAAAACCTGTTCACCGCCGTATTTTATATGCGATGAAGGATGGTGGATACGATTCAACAAAACCCTATAAAAAATCGGCACGTATTGTCGGGGATGTGATGGGTAAATATCACCCCCATGGTGACAGCGCGATTTATGACGCGATGGTTCGGATGGCTCAGGACTTTTCAATGTCTCTTCCTCTTGTTGATGGACAAGGGAACTTTGGATCCATGGATGGTGACCCTGCGGCGGCGATGCGTTATACCGAAGCGCGCCTTGAAAAAGCGGGTGAAGCGTTATTAGAAGACATCGATAAAGACACAGTCGATTTCGTTCCGAACTATGATGAATCTGTTTTGGAACCGTCGGTTGTACCGTCACGCGTTCCGAATCTTTTGGTGAATGGAGCAAGCGGGATTGCGGTTGGAATGGCGACAAATATTCCGCCACACAACCTGACCGAAGTTGTCGATGGATGTATTGCTTATGTTGCGAACCCTGAAATTTCGATCGAAGAATTAAACGAAATTATCAAAGGCCCAGATTTCCCAACGGGTGGTTATATCCTTGGTCAAATTGGTATTAAGTCGGCTTATACAACTGGAAATGGTTCGGTTAAAATGCGGTCTCGGACTTCATTTGAAGAAGTGCGCCCGGGACGTCAGGCGATTATCGTTCATGAGATCCCGTATCAAGTGAACAAATCACGTTTGATGGAACGTATTGGTGAACTTGTTCGCGATAAACAAATTGAAGGTATTTCAGATCTTCGTGATGAATCGGATCGCGATGGTGTCCGCGTTGTGATTGAATTGAAACGCGATTCGCATCAAGAAGTTGTTTTAAACCAGCTCTTTAAATTTACGCCGATGCAAACATCATTTGGTTGCAACATGTTGGCTCTTGATCATGGGCGCCCACGCACATTTACATTACGTGATTTTGTGAAAGTGTTTGTTGAATTCCGCGAGGAAGTAATTACGCGCCGTACAATTTACGAATTGGCAAAGGCCCGTGATAAGGCTCATGTTTTGGCTGGTTTGGCCGTGGCCGTTGAAAATATTGACGAAATTATCTCTATGATCCGTAATGCGAAAAACCCTATTGAGGCCCGCGAAGGCCTTATGGGTAAACGCTGGCGCGTGGGCGATGTGAGCCCATTAATCGACTTGATTGATGATCCTGAATATTTTGTGGATGATTCAGGGACATACCAACTTTCCGAAGTTCAGGCGAAAGCGATCCTTGATTTACGCCTTCACCGTTTAACGGGGCTTGAGCGTGATAAAATCAGCGGTGATTTGAAAGAAGTCACAAACGCGATTGCGTACTTCCTTTCTGTCTTGGCTGACCGTGATAAAATGTTAAGCGTTTTGGTTGATGAATTGAATGAAGTGAAAGAAAAATTTGGTTTTGCGCGCCGTACCGAAATTATCGAAGCGGAATTTGAATCCGATATTGAATCGTTAATTCAGCGCGAAGATATGGTTGTGACAATCACGAACCAAGGATACGCAAAACGTGTGCCTTTGGATACGTATCGCGCGCAACGCCGCGGTGGTAAAGGGCGTAACGCCATGAACACCAAGGACGATGATTTCGTAACGGATATGTTTGTTGCATCAACGCATACGCCAATTTTGTTCTTCACATCGCGTGGAATTGTTCACAAAATGAAGGTTTGGCAATTGCCTCTTGGCTCGGCGACTTCAAAAGGGAAGGCGATGATTAACTTGTTGCCCCTTGAACAAGGGGAGACGATTTCTGTTTACCTTCGCACACCAGAAGACGAAGAAATTTGGGATAAGTTAGACCTTATGTTCTGTACCTCGCATGGGTCTGTGCGCCGGAACAAACTTTCTGATTTTGCGAATATTCGCTCCAACGGATTGATTGCGATGAAGCTTGGCGAAGGGGAAAGCCTTGTGTCCGTGAAAATTTGTAAAGAGGATGAAGATATCTTGTTGGCGTCTCATCAAGGGAAGGCAATTCGCTTTAACGTTGATAATATCCGCGTATTTGCAGGACGGAATTCAACAGGGGTGCGTGGTATGAGATTGCCAAAAGGCGACGAAATCATGTCCATGTCTGTGTTGAAACGCGATACAGTTGAAAACATTCTGTGTGTGTCTGAAAATGGATACGGGAAACGGACGGAATCAACGGAATATCGGACCTCTGGACGTGGCGGTATGGGTGTGAAAAACATGGATGTGACGGATAAAACAGGTCAGGTCGTGGCAACATTCCCCGTCAGTGATGAACATCAAATCATGTTGGTAACAGACGGCGGGACGACGATCCGTACGCCCGTTGTTGATGTGCGCGTGATTGGTCGTTCAACGCAGGGTGTGAAATTATTCACCGTTGGTAAGGGTGAGAAAGTATCCTCTGTTGCGTGGCTCATCGAAGACGATGAGGACGAAGATACGATCGAAACCGTTGACGGTGGTGAAGAAACAGCCGTTGTTGAGAATGCCGAAACGCCTGAGGCCGAGTCATAATGTATATTATTACGGATTCAGAATACACAACATGGCCCGGCGCATTAGAAAGCGATTGGGGTGAACCATGGATGGRAAAGGAAATTTTTCAAACCGCAGCGATCAGGGTTGATGAAAATTTCAACGAAGTCGCGGCATTTGATGTTCTGACTATTCCTAAATTGAATTCAAAGCTATCAGTTCTATCGATTGAGTTGACGGGGATTACGCAAGAAAGATTGGATCGAGAAGGCGTAACATATCCGGAAACATATAATCGTTATGTTGAATTTTGCGATGACGCATACCTTCCGGTCATATGTATGAGCGGCGATGAGAAGGTTGTGAAACAAAACCTTGAAATCCATGGATTGAAACATGTATTTAACAATGGTTTTCATCGTTTGATGCCATTTGTGTTGGAGCAGGGCACTGATTTAAAAGGTTTAAAATATTCAAGTGGCGATTTGCACAAGCTTACACGTTACCCTCTGAAAGGGATGACGCATGATGCGTTACATGACGTGCGAAGCATGGCTTCGTGGTTAAAACAGGCAAAAGAAGACGGCATTTTTCAGTCACTGTCTCAACTGACGACGAAAATCCCAACACGGGACCATCGCGCGGCGCCAGCCTAATGGACTTCATATCTGCTTATCTTATTATTATGTCGGTTGGTGTTGTGGCGATGATCTCGCCAGGGCCTGATTTTCTGGCTGTGATGCGGAACGCGTTGGGCGCAGGGCGATCTTCGGGAATTGTAACATCGGCGGGCGTTGGGTGTGCGATTTTTGTTCATATGACCTATTGTATTTTGGGGATTGCGGTCGTTATTGCTCAATCAATTTTGTGGTTCAACATTATTAAATATCTGGGCGCGGCATATTCATTGTGGTTGGGCTATCGGGCCTTTCGTTCAAAAGGATGGGAAATGAATACCGCAAAGGCGAAAAACAAACAAAAAACATGGCGAAAATCATTCGTCGAAGGGTTCGTGACGAATGTTTTGAATCCAAAGGCGACCATGTTCTTTTTGGCTATTTTTACACAAGTGATTGCGCCAGAAACGCCGATTTCATGGCAAATTATATACGGTTCAACATTGGCCTTTATGGCGTTTGGATGGTTTTCGATTGTGAGTGTTTGTTTAACACATCAAAAANTCCGCGCGGGATTATCAAAAATTTCAGTGTGGATTGATCGCGTGACGGGCGTGATGTTTATCGCTCTTGGTCTCAAAATTGCTTCGGAAAAACTACACTAAAAACACACCATGCTTTAACCAAATTTTTTCTGTGGCGTTTGCGTTTTGGCAGGCCTGACAATCACTTTTTCAAGAGAGTGTGGAATGTATTCCAATTGTGGCGCTATAAATTGTGTYAWGGCRTKGGCRTYGCRAAAGCAGTAATCCCCCATGGTTTKCARGGCGTTCATAGCGACATGYGTTAARGCYTSGGCGTTGYRAAAGCASWWMTCYCCCATRKTTTSMAGGSYGTTCATAGYGACATGTGTTAAGGCTTCGGCGTTGTAAAAGCASYKCYCYSCCATRKTTTSMAGGSYGTTCATAGYGACATGYGTTAAGGCWTMGGCGTTGYRAAAGCAGTSMYYCSCCATGGTTTGCAGGGCRTTCATAGCGAYATGYGTTAAGGCWTMGGCGTTGCGAAAGCASYCATTCCCCATGGTTTGCAGGGCATTCATMGYGAYMTGYGTYAWGGCWTCGGCGTTGCGAAAGCAMSCGTCCCCCATGGTTTTAAGATTATCCATAGCGACATGTGTCATGGCGTAGGCGTGGTAAAAGCAGCCATCCCCCATGTTTTGCAGGGCGTTCATAGCGACATGCGTTAAGGCTTCGGCGTTGCGAAAGCAGTAACTCCCCATTTTTTCAAGGCTGTTCATAGTGACATGTGTCATGGCATTGGCGTTGCAAAAGCAGTCATTCCCCATGGTTTCAAGATTATCCATAGTGACATGAGTCATGGCATCGGCGTTGTAAAAGCAG
>NVSI01000095.1 GCA_002401195.1 Alphaproteobacteria bacterium | reverse complement strand
CGGTGATACTGCAGGGCTGGTCGACGTGGCAGGAACTAGTGGCCCTGGGGCGGCTGGAGCAGACCATCGGCAAGGTGGAGGAAGTCCTGCCGCACGAATAGAATTTTGAGAGCGTGGATAAACATCCCCGCGCCAAGTATTCGCCATTCTTTGACCCAAACCAGATGAATGAACCTGCCTGCGCATGGAAAGTTTTAAGCCACCCGTGGTTTCCCTTATGCCCAGCGTGACTGCTTTTTCTGCTACAGCAAACTCAGCCTTCATATATTTTTTGAGGTTGCCCTCAAAAGCTGCTTTAAGACGCATAAGCTTCCATCCTTAAAACAATGCCGTGTTGATCAAGCATTGGCTCGCCTTGCACGGTGTAGGTTTTTCCATCAATCGTAATCTGGTAGATTGCTTTACCAACTTCAATATCCAGCGCTCTAATCTCGAACAAATCCGTTTCTGTATGAACACGTGTGTCCATGACATCTATGACTTTATCGGGGAAGCGATGAATAACCAAGCCTTCGTCAGTTGAGTTATCCTTAAAAGTGAAATGCGCCGTTTGCCCGAATTTTGCAAACAGCGCATCCACTGCTTTTTTAGCGTTAGTTTTGAACGTCATTG
Source organism: Alphaproteobacteria bacterium (assembly GCA_002401195.1). Lineage (GTDB taxonomy): Bacteria > Pseudomonadota > Alphaproteobacteria > Micavibrionales > UBA1664 > UBA1664. The sequence goes on along the minus strand of NVSI01000095.1, from coordinate 5,653 downwards.
GCATTATTTCCTTCGCCATCACCAGCATTCTGATCGGCTTCTTTTTCTTTTAAGAAAACCTCCCATGCAGCATCCCGCTGAGCAGCAGAAACATTTGCATCAAGCAATACTTCCAGCGCATCAACATTGGGGTTTCCGCTTTTGCCGTAGTCCTGTGATGGGTCAAGATCATGGATTACATCCACAATATCTTCCAACGTAGGCACAGGCTTATTGAGAGAAGGCGGAGGTGGCGCATTTCCTGTTGTTTTAGCCGTTGCYGACACTTTATCATTAGAGGCAAAGCCACGGTTAATCAGGCTTTTTGCTTCCTCTGTTTCAACATCAACAAAACTATCGGGTAAGATTGCTTTGCCATTCACGTGCAAAGTAATGAGAGCTTTAATTTTCATGATTTAACCTCCCTATCTTACTGTTGCACAAAATGAAGCATTCGGGCGGTAAGGCACGATGAGCGGCGCAGCTTGCAACAACAACCAACGCACTGCAGGATCTTCTTCCAACCACGATTTGGAAAAATATCGTTGCGCACGATAGCCCGCTTTTTCATCTTGAATAACACCGTAACAACGCGTGCCTTCCAACTGATGTGGAGACCCGATAAGAACCGTGTAATCAGGCAATAGCTTTTGCATTTGGTCGTTATCATCGATGTAGCGATCATTATAAACCCAAAAATCAAGGTCACCGATTGTACCAACATAACGCGCTAGCTCATTTCCTTGTCCAAAGGCAATGGGACCAAGGCTGATATTGGCACTGTCACGTAACCTGCGAATATCCAATAGCTTCTCAACTTTTGGATCAGTTTTGAAAACACGCCAAGCCAGCGCATCCATAATAACAGTGCGACCTGCTGCCCCAGATTTCTCCTGAATTGTGGCAACCCAGTCTTCAAGATTATCAAGCGGGCTAACACTTGCTTCACCCCAGCGAGATCCACCCACCAGCGCAACGGTAAGTTCTGGGTCACGCCCAAAATCAACCACTACCGTTGGATATTCTTCGCCAGTCACTGTGATTTTACCAGTGCGCAAAGCTTCGGATGCCATGACTTCTTCACGGCGGGTTAGGTTTTCAAGCTGTTTGTTTAGCGTGCGGTTTAAGTTGGCTTCCAAGCGCTGACCTGTGGTCAATGTTCCACCAATCTTTTCACCAATCGCCCGTTTCAAAGGGCGAGACGGATCAAAGCGCCGTTTGTCTTTAGCGTAGGCTGGTTTAAAGCTTTTTGTGCTAAAGCCTTCGTCGTCCACGACTTTACCAGCAACCAACGGCGACACGAATGGTGTGAGGCGCGGTTTGGATTTGTCGATATCGAAGTGGATTTCTTCGGACTCTTCGGTTTGTACTTGGCCAAAGAATGAATCGAGCAAAAATGATGCTGGACGATCCAAATGTTCGACCACTCTGGTGAGAATGTGTGTATTGAAAATGTCGATAGACATGGCAGTTCTCCTTTTTGATTAGCGCATTATCGATGATAATGCTGGGGCTTTAGGCTGATTGGTTTTTAGCTAAAAATATACTTTTGGCTCGCAGTGGTGTGCGGATGCTTTCAGGCGTATGTCCCGTGCCTAAGACAAGAGCGTTTTCATTAAACTCTCCCGAAAAATAGACAACGGCCTGTACATCGGTACTGGTTGCATCAGCAACTTCAGCCAGAATGGCATCAGGTACTTCAGTGCCATCAGAGCTTGCCGAGGCGCTTAAAACGAATTTTCCATCTGCAGTAATCCGTCCAAGGACTGATCCTTTGCTTAAGTTTGCACCAGCGGCGATGGTTACAATTCGTTCAATGCGGGGATATTCTCCCGCGACTAAATTGCAAGGCTTGTAACTGCCTTGATCTTTCAATCCTTCTGCATGTGTCATAGTTGGGTTCTCCTTTGTTTATGGATTAGTTGGAAGCAGCGATACGGCTGGCAACGGTTTCAATGTCGCTTTCTTGCTCGTCTACATCAGGGGTTATTCCAGGGTTAGGAACGCCTGCCATTACGCTTTCAAAAGGTGTCGAATTCGACCCCTTTGGCGCATTGGACAAAAGATGGTTTGCATCTATCGCGCTAATTTCCGTTGAAAGTGCTATTTCTTGAGCAAGTTGTTCGCGTCCAGTAGCATGCTCACAACTCAAAATATCCTTTAAGCGTTCACGTTCTTTCTTCGTACTATCATGCTGAATTGTAGCGAGCAAATCAGGGTGATCCTTACTCAAAGTTTCAAGGTTTAATGTTTCTTTAGTCATGGGTGTTTTCTCCTTTTGGGGTTGAAGTGGTTCGGATACTAAAAAGCCCTCGATATGAGGGCTTGTTTTATCATCTTGGGAAAGCTCTGTTATGAGCCTTTCCAAACTTCCTATTCGATCAGCAAGTCCAGCATTGACTGCCAGCCCTCCAATCATGACATCACCGCCACCAAAGTTGACCTGAACATCTTGGGGCGTAATATTTCTATTGCGTGCAACCGAGCTGATAAAAACATCGGCCATACTATCAATGCGTGTTTGTAATCTGGCTTTGCCTTCATCTGTAGCTGGATCAAGACGTTTATGCGGGCTTTGCGAAGATACGATTTCAACAGCCTGCGCAGATTCTTTATCCGAGTTACCTCTATAAATACCAACAACACCGATAGATCCCAGCGCGGATGTTTCCGATACAACAATTTCATCTGCGGCRGAGGCCACCCAATATGCACCCGATGCAGCATCACCTGATGCATACGCGATAATTGGTTTTGTGCCGCGCGCATCAAAAATCATGCTGGCAAGTTCGGCAACACCGTTCACTTCACCGCCAGGGGAATCAATATCAAGAATAATCGCTTTAATTTGTGGGTTTTCAAGCGAGGCTATAAAGTCCTTAGCAATAAGCTCATAACTGGATGCGCCGCTAATAGATGTGAAGATATTGGCATAGCGAAAAAGAGGCCCTGTTACAGGAATGATTGCAACGCCATCACGCTCAATAGCATTGTAGCTATTTTGTAAATCACGGCCTAATTTTGCCGCAACCGCTTCTGGGCTTTCATTTGTCCGCGTTGCGACTTCCAAAATTGTGTGCAGAGCGGTTTCTGTTATGGCCCACGGATCACCCGTTATTTTGTTCCAAATTCTCATTCTTTTCCTCCTTTGGGTTGTCTTCTAAAGTGTTTAAAATACTGTTTGCATCGTTAATGCTTAATCCAAGCTCTGTGATTTTTGCTTTCTCACGGGCAAGCTGTTCAAGGACTTCTTCCCAATCCAACCCTTGGCTGGCACATTCATCCTCCAGCGTTGAAAGCCCAATTTGCATGCGCAGATGTGCGGCTTTGGCTTCTTTAACAGGATCAACCCAACCTCTGCCGGGGCCAATCCATTTGCATCTTGTCCATGCTGCTTTGCGTTCGTAAAAATCTGGCGCGATAATGCGTCCTTTGTTGATAGCTTCTTCAAGCCATAACTCATAAACAGGTCTTGCCCAGTAGGTAGATAACCATTGTCGTTGCGCATTAAAATATCGCCACGCTTCTAAAAGTGCCGCCCTTGCGCTTGAATAATTGGTTTTAGAAAAATCCTTCATCAGCAGTTCAAAAGGAATGTTCAAGCCTGCACCAATGTGACGCAGAATATTCTCAACAAACTGGCCATACCCATTATTGGGACGGCTTGGCGTAAATGGGGCAACCTTATCGCCCGGGAAGATCGGAATAATTGATCCACCTTGTAATTTGACATCCCACTCGTTGCGGGCCGCAAGATAATCATCCGTTGAACCACCAAACATTTCACCGATAGATTCACCGTCCAGCGGTGTTTCAATAAAGGCCGCAATCATGGCATTAACCACGGCTGCTTGAAGCTCTGAGCGCTCATAGTGATCAAGCATTTTAAACATCGGCATGATGCTGGTTAAAATAGGCTTTCCGCGATGTTGCCCTGTGCGCTCTTTGTCATGAATGTGCAAAACACGTTTACGACCAAACGCTGTTTTAACAGGAATACGTTGCCAATCTTGCTCATTTCCAGCACCCAATCCTAGATAAGCATCACCGGGGTGAGTTTTGCGAATATGATAAGCAAGCGGTGCGCCGTAAGAGTCAATTTCTATGCCCGCACGCAGTTTCTTATCATCTTGCTTTCCGCTTGGATTACTTAAGCGATCTGCTTCCACCAGCTGAATGGTTGTCGCAAAATCATTCCCGCGTTTATCCAGCCATAAAGGTAGAGCCAGAGCTTCACCATTAATAAGGCTTGAACGAAAAACGAGGCTTGTTAGCCCCGCAAAATTCAAACTATTTGCCGCATCGCAGTCCGTGCTTTCCGCCCATGCCCGCCATTGAGATTCAACATCTCTTGCCCATTCATCTGCCCAAACTTTATCTTTACCAAGCGCCTTATAATCAGGTGTTGCAGAAAGGCGTAAGCCTGTTCCAACAACATTATCTGTAAGCGTTTGCATTGCCCCTGCCGCCACACCGTGATTACGAACCAAATCACGAGAGCGAGAAACCAACGTCGGCAACTCACCCAACAAATCACTATCCGCAGACCCAAGTGGCGGCAACCAACTGGAAAGTTCCCGAGAGCGATGTGATGCAGCGCGATGCGCTGTATCACTTGCCTTTAAGGGATTTCCTGAACTATCTAATAATTGAACCATATTTTGATATTCCTAAAAACTAGTGCGGATAATGCCACGACGCGCTTTACCGCTTTTCTTGGCAATATCCTGCTTTAACTCGTTAATGTAACGCTCAAGCCCTGCAATATTGGCTTGGCTGTATGTTGTTGCGCCGTAACCGTGCAAACTCACCGTTATTTCTTGTGTGCCAGTCAGTAATTTATGACGAGCTTCTTTGGCTTGAAGCAGTCGCGCTTCAAGCTCTAGCAATGTTTCAGACATATTATGTCTCCTTATAAATACGGATCATCCGATTTTACGGTTTTGCGTTGAGTAAACCGTGATTTTGGTTTCACAGGCTCGCTTGGTTTTGCCCGCGTTTCTTCAGTAACTGGTATTTCAACACCGCGTTTTGGAATATTCGCTTTCATACCCAGTGCTTCTTCCATCCGCCTCCAGCGATAATCCGACATACGATCCAAGCCATAAATACTTGCCGCCGCGCGTGCGTACACACGGCAATCCAGCGCCTCATTGTTACGACTGGGGTCTTTCTCCCATGTGGCTTTTGGAAAGCCTTTGTGAATGCGAATGACGCGACGTTCCGCCGTTAGTTGCTTAAAATATTCCTCTCCATATTGCGGGAAGTGACAACTTCCCGGTGGAAACGCAACACCATCAGCTTGCGCTTCTTGGGTTGGCCATTCCAATTTCAACCAACGATAAAGCTCCATCTTGGCAACTGGCCCCGATACGTTCCAAACGCGCAATCCTCGACGTTTACCGCCAGTATCCGCTTTTGAAACACTCAAGATCAGCGCCGTATCCCGCGCTTGCCCTTTAACCGCCACCGCCGTGCGTGGTTGGCTGGCACGTGCGCCAGAACCGCCCCAAACTGCCTGCGGATGGTTGCGCACAAAGGCATAGACATCTTGCGTGGCATAACCAGAATCCACCGCCATGACACGAATAGGCATGCTATGACCGCTAGCATGTGGCCAATCTTTTTGTAAGATTTCACTATCAAGGCGTTTCCATGTCTCAGGCCTAGCCGT
>NVSI01000094.1 GCA_002401195.1 Alphaproteobacteria bacterium | reverse complement strand
CTTTCTTTAAGTCCTCCAGGGTCTCTGCGGGACGCGAGATGAGATCATGTGAAAGGTGTTTGTGCGCGAGACGGCCGATTTTATCGGCAAGTATAAAAGAGTTTAAATCGTTGCTTATCGTGCGCGGCGTTGACGCCCCTGAAAATGCAGCGGGCTTGATGCGGATGGTGATGGCCGAACCAGAAGTCGCAAAATATATTAAGGGCGCCGAATGGATTGGCGGTCGCCGGTGGGACTTGATCACGATCAGTGGCGCGCGCATTCATTTACCGGATGATGATATGGGATTTGCTCTTTCTCGATTGGCCAAAGCGATCAAAGAAAAAAATATTTTAGAAAAGCCGTTAAAGTCACTTGATTTGCGCGCGCCTGACCGTATCATTATTGAAACTCAAAAAGGGCGGGCTCGAAATTTAATCAGTGCGCCCCCTCAAAAAAATGCAAAGACACTATAAATCATGACATCACATACAAAACGCCCTCAAGGTTCAGTCATCGCCGCGATCGATATCGGCAGCGCAAAAACAGCATGCTTTATTGCACATGTCACGGATGATAATGGCGGGGCCGAGGTGATTGGGATTGGTCACGTGGCCTCAAAGGGCGTGAAATCCGGTGTCATTGTTGATATAAAGGCGACACAGCAATCCGTAAAACAGGCCGTTCACGCGGCGGAAACGATGGCGGCCAAAATCATGAAGGGCTATCCTTTGCGCGAGGTGGTGATGAGTGTTCCCAGCAATTACACATATTCAAATCGTTTGTCGGCGACTGTTAAAATCATGGGGCACGCGATTAGTGACAAAGATATCGATTTGGCTTTGCTTCGTTTGGAGCAGGAAGAACAATCAGATTCAGAAGCGATCATTCACTCTATTCCGATATCATATAGTGCGGATGGACATGGCGGCGTTGAAAATCCAGTGGGCCTTCATGCGGAATCTTTGAAAGTTGACGTGCATTGCGTAAAGGCCGAAACAGCAGCGCTTAAAAACATTCTGGGATGTGCAGATCATAGCCATCTGGACGTTGATTGTTTATGTATCGCCCCGTATGCGGCGGGTCTTTCATCCTTGGTTGAAGATGAAAAAGACATGGGGTGTCTTGTCATTGATATGGGGGCGGGCGTCACAAGTTATGCCGTGTTTTACCAAGGGGCGATGATCCATGCGGGCGCGATCCCCGTTGGTGGGGCTCATGTCACAAGCGATCTTGCCATGGGGCTGAACACAGGCCTTCAGGACGCGGAACGTATCAAAACATTGTATGGTTCATGTGCGTCGGCCATGTCAGACAGTAATGAAATGATTGATATTCCGGCCATGGGTGATGGAGCGGAGGCCACACAGGTTCCACGTTCAACCTTGGTGAATATTATTCGTCCAAGAATGGAAGAAATTTTCGAACTGATCCGCGGCGACATTGATGTGAATAATGTGGATGGATATGCAGGTGGGCGCGTTATTTTAACGGGCGGTGCATGCCAATTACCGGGTGTTCGCGACCTTGCGGGTTTGATGTTGAATAAACAGGTTCGCATTGGGAAACCTTTAATGCTCTCTGGTCTGGCGGACACAACAAAGGCACCAGAATTTGCAGCGACCGCGGGGCTTATCCACTATGCGTGCGAACGTATGGATGAACAACCACGCATGGGTGATCGCGGGGCAAGCGACCCAATTTGGCCGCGTGTAAAGGCGTGGTTCAAAGAGAACTGGTAAAAATATTGACAGATTGTCGAGGTATGTCTAATGTTGTTGAAAATTAACGAAGGGTGATCTTGATGTACGTTTTTGAAGATTTTACAAATGCTAGCCGTATTGTAAGAGTTGATTATGATTTAAGTGTTCCATCCGTATGTTTAGATATGGATTTGCAGCATGTTGAACGATATGCAAAAAAATCTGATTACGAAATTGAATTTCGCCATAGGAGCGAACGTTTCGAAAATGAATTGGCTCAAATGCCTAAATCGAAACTTTGGCAAAGGGCAAAATACAGTAATGATGATGGCGAGTCGATTTCTGCAAAATTAGACCGTGGTTCTTATCCTGTTGCGTCCACCTTTTATAGAATAAAAGGTAATTTTTATAATGCTGTAAATCAAGCCATCTGTGAGGTGAATTCGAAAACAAATTCTCGAGTTGATACTGTTGTTCAAGTGGTGACCGTAAAAATAGAAAATTCTGGGTTTAGGCGTTACTCCGTCAGCCCGTTTGAGGGTGCTCAAAAGGCACCTGTATCACCGCAGATGCTGTGTTGTTTTCATTAATAAGCTAAAAAAGAGAAACTCACTTATCGTCATTACACGTTTTGCAACGCAAATACGTGTAATCCATTCGTAGATCGATAATGTATGGATTACACGGACAAGCCGTGTAATGACGGATAAGGAAAAATTATCCCGTATCCTTCAAACCCAACCATTTGCCTTTTTTGTGCGAACACCATAGAATTTTTTAATGTGATTCGTTTGGTCGCGGCATTGTTCAAATGCACACTTATGAATTCACTTTAGGTTTTTGAAATAAATCGCTGATATTAATAAGGGAAATAAGATTCATGTACGGTACAACTCCTCCACCACAAGGTCCATTTAAACCAGAAATTACCGTAATGGGTGTTGGAGGCGCGGGAAATAACGCCGTAAATAACATGATTTCATCGAATCTTGAGGGTGTAAACTTCCTTGCATTGAATACAGATGCACAAGCCTTGGAACATTCCTTGGCTTCGAAAAAAATCCAGCTCGGTACGGAATCAACAGGTGGTCTGGGTGCCGGTGCCCGTCCAGAGATTGGCCGCGTTGCAGCGGAGGAAACATTGGAACAGATCGAAGCCGAACTTGAAGGCGTGAATATGGTCTTTATTACCGCGGGAATGGGCGGCGGAACGGGGACTGGCGCTGCGCCAGTTGTTGCTCAGCTTGCAAAAGAAAAAGGAATTTTGACGGTCGGTGTCGTCACAAAACCGTTTCAATTTGAAGGCGCGCAACGTATGCGTTTGGCCGAGGCCGGTATCGAAGAATTGGCGCAACATGTCGATACATTGATCGTTATTCCAAATCAAAATTTATTCCGTATCGCGAATGAAAAAACAACATTTGCCGATGCGTTCCGTTTGGCGGACGAGGTTTTACAGTCGGCTGTTCGTGGGATGACCGACCTTATGGTTGTGCCGGGCATGATCAATCTTGATTTTGCCGATGTTCGCTCCGCCACGTCTGAAATGGGTAAAGCCATGATGGGGACAGGCGAATCATCTGGTGAACGTCGCGCGATTGAGGCGGCGGAACAGGCGATCAACAATCCATTATTGGATGATGTGTCAATGAAGGGCGCGCGCAGTGTTATTATCAATATCACGGGCGGCCATGATTTAACATTATTTGAAATTGAGGAAGCGTGTAACAGAATCAACGACGAAGTTGACCCTGATGCCACAATTATTTTTGGATCAACATATGATGATTCATTGGATGGAGTCATGCGTGTGRCGGTTGTTGCAACAGGTATCGAAGCGGAAATTAACCGCCGCGCCGTGACACGTCCGATCCGTGCAATAAACACAAATACTCAATCTGTGCCAACCACCACCACTGAAGCTCAACAAGGCGGCGATAGCTTTTCAACACGCTATCCAGAACCATCACGCGTGGCGACTTCGGCCTCAGCGGCCGCTCCGACCGCATCACCGGTTCAGGCGCAACCATCGTATCAAGCGCCAATGGTTGAAACAACGGGCGGCCATGCCGCGGCTGTTGCAAGTGCAGATCAATATTCTACGCCAGAAACGCAAACTGAAACGCAACCAGAAACAGGATATGCAGGAACAGAATATGTGACCGAAGGGTCGACAATGCGTAAGGTTGAAACGGCCCCGATGGAAACACCGATGGCATCAGCGAATAGTATGATTCCTCCATCTGCGCCACGCGCTGAAAATGCCGCAAGTGCAGGAAGCTCAATGACATTGAATCCGCCAACACAACCGACACAGCCTCAGCGTGAAACACGAAAAACACCATCATTGTTTGAACGCATTACGGGCGTTAGATCTGGTGGATCCCAAACTCAGGCACAACCTGAGCAAACGGCTCCAACACCCTCTTTAGACGGAGAAAAAATGGAATCATTGCTTGGTGGTTTAAAGGCCGAACGCAAAACAGTTGTGTCTGCGTATGACGCGCCAGTGGAACAAGGCGCCCAAGGAAGTTTGAATATTGAGGCCCCTAAAAAATCACAAGGCGGCGTTCAGGCGTCAGGATCAGATTTAGATATCCCTGCCTTCCTTCGTCGCCAGATTAGTTAAGTCAACGCTGATACGGGATTTAATTTATGATGAAGTCCGCGTGTTTCGCGGGCTTTTTTATTGTGTAACATAGCGAAATATTGCGTGAGTTTTGGTTGCGCGCATGAATCTTTACTATTGAAGATGTAAGGATAGATAAAATATGCAACATACACTGAAAACATTCGTAACATTTGATGACAAGGGGCTTCACACTGGTGAGGCCGTGACTATGATTGTGCGCCCCGCCGATGCAGGGCACGGTATTGTTTTTATTCGGACCGATGTTGGAAATATAAATAACATTATTCCTGCGAAATATAATTATGTTGATGCGTCGCAATTATGCACTCTTTTGAAAAACGAAGACGGCGCCAGCGTGAGCACAATTGAACATGTGATGGCGGCCTTTGCGGGTATGGGCATTGATAACGCGGTTGTTGAATTAAACGGCCCCGAAGTTCCGATTATGGACGGAAGCGCGATGCCATTTATTCAATCTTTTGAAAAGGTTGGGTTACTTTCTCAAAACATGCCGCGCCGCGCGTACCGTATTATGAAACCAGTCGAAGTGCGCGATGACCAAGGGCGCATTGCACGATTTGAACCGGATGTCTCATCTGTTTTTGAGTTTAAAATTGATTTTGATAACGATGTGATCGGGGCGCAGCACCGTGTTTTTGAATTGATGGATTCATCTGATTTTAAATATGAAATCGCGGAATGTAGAACATTTACACGTTTGAAAGATGTCGAGGCCTTAATGGCGATGGGATTAATCAAAGGCGGCGGCCTTGAAAATGCAGTTGTTTTTGACGATACAAAAATTTTAAACCCCGAAGGACTGCGATGCGCGGATGAGCCTGTGCGTCATAAAATTTTGGATGCGATTGGCGATGTTTATTTGGCGGGCGCGCCGATTATTGGCCGATTTGTGTGTGAAAAGGGCGGTCATGCCCTGACGAATCAATTGGTTCGTGCGCTCTTTGATGCGCCAGAGGCCTTTGTTGAAACCACGGATCATCTTGGTATTGGGCAATCTGAAAATCTCTCCACTTCTCCAAAACTTGCGTACAACGCGTAAACTATCGTTGCCCCTCAATCCAAATTCTCCTAATGTGAATGCATGAAATATATGCATTTGATTCTCGTGTTGGTTTTGTCTGTTTCTTTGTCCGCGTGCGGTGGAGGCGATAAATCGTTGGACGCTGATTTTGAACCTGATAAGCCAGTGGAGCAACTTTATAACGAAGCCGCGGCCGAGCTTGACCAGAAAAATTATCTTCGCGCGTTTGCATTGTTTAACGAGGTGGAACGCCAACACCCTTATTCGCAATGGGCGACGCGGGCGCAATTAATGGCGGGCTATGCCGCATATGAAGGGGCAAGTTACCAAGAATCTATTTTGGCTTTGGATCGTTTTGCGCGCCTTCACCCGGGACATAAGGACATTGATTACGCGTATTACCTTCGCGCGCTGAATTTCTATGATCAAATTTCGGATGTCGGCCGTGATCAGGAAATGACAAAATTGGCCAAGGAAAATTTCGAAGCGATCTTGCGCGGATATCCAAACAGTAAATATGCACGGGATGCACGATTGAAATTGGACCTAACGTTGGATCATTTGGCAGGGAAAGAAATGAATATTGGTCGTTATTATTTGGTGCGTAATCAATATCACGCGGCGATTAAACGATTTATGACTGTTGTTAAAAAATATCAAACAACAACTCACGCGCCAGAGGCGTTGCATCGTTTGGTCGAAAGTTATTTATCACTTGGTATTAAACAAGAGGCGGAACGCATTGCAGCGGTCCTTGGATATAATTACCCGGGAAGTGTTTGGTACGAAGATACATATAAATTGATGGATGATACGGCGCGGCAACGGCTTTTGGATGATCGTGGTTTTATCGATAAAACCATCGAAAGCCTGTTTAGACCGGAGTAGGGGCGCTGGATGCTCACCCATTTAACCATTTCCAATATTGTATTGATAAAGTCATTGTCC
>NVSI01000093.1 GCA_002401195.1 Alphaproteobacteria bacterium | reverse complement strand
CAACATGCCAAACCAAAAGTCATTGGCCACATTGACCCCGTACGCGCCCAATCAAACAGTTTGTCCGTAGAAGTTAGGACAAAACCTTTATCCTTTACCTCTTGCGCGACCATATGCGCGGCCAAATCCATATCTTTCGACACTGGCATCGGCGCTTTATTCATCAAATCAACGCTTGGCGCGTTTACTGTTTTTTTATCGTGGGACATTTACATCCTTTTTAGGTTTTGGCGTGATATCTTTTGCATTTTTCATCCGATGCCAGTCTGAATCATTAATCGCAAGATCAGCTATACCGGGTTCAGAACTTAAAATATCACCTTCTAAAACAACTGGTTTCTCCACAAGATTTGCGAACCTACCAAAAAATTTCTTTATTCCCATTCCAAGGCTCCCTTTTTCCATTCATAGATAAAGCCAACCGTTAGAATTCCAAGGAACACCATCATTGAGACAAACCCGAACAAACCAATATTCCCAAGGGATATTGCCCACGGGAACAAGAACGCGATTTCCAAATCAAAAATAATAAAAAGAATCGCAACCAAGTAAAAACGAATATCAAATTTGTGGGACGCATCATCAAATGCATCAAAACCACATTCATAAGCCGAAAGTTTTTCTTTATCTGGGCGACGAATCCCCGAAATCCATGATCCTGCGATCATAACGATGGATAGCCCCGCCGCGATCCCAATAAAAATCAAGATCGGAAAATAATTCGATAAAAATTCTGCTTCTGCCATATAGGGAAGTGTAATGACAATTTATTCAAAGGTGAAGAGTAAAAACAAAAAGAATTCAGTGGTTTTTTCTGTTTTTCAGGAAAATACATCAAAATTACAAAAGCCAAGCGATGCGCTTGGTTCTTAATTTCATTTTAAATTTACAAGGAAATAAAAAATGGCGCGAGTGACGGGACTTGAACCCGCGGCCTCCGGCGTGACAGGCCGGCGCTCTAACCAGCTGAGCTACACCCGCGCATTAGATATCCATGAAGTAATCACGAATGAAACGGTTTATAAGACAATTAGATGCGCTTCGCAACAATTTATTCAAAGAAATTTAAAAAAATTACAAAACAAGGTTTTCTGGGTTTAATCCACGCAGTCTCTTTGGCACAAACAAGCCATCCTTGCGGATCAATTCATCATCAATAACAATGGTTCCCCCGCCATGATCGGAGCGTTGAATTTGAACCATATCCCAGTGAACAACAGAGGTATTCCCGTTATCCGCAAAATCGGTGTAACACGTCCCCGGAGTGAGGTGAAAGCTTCCTTTAATTTTCTCATCAAACAAAATATTCCCGACGGGCACGTCAACAATCGGGTTAAACGCAATCGCGAATTCACCAAAATAACGCGCGCCATCATCTTGATTCAAAATATCATTCAATTTCACCGTTAACGCATCCCCATCCGATTCGGCCGACACAATACGTCCCTGTTCGCACGAAAGCTTAATCCAAGGAAAATCAGTGCCTGCATAGGTGGATTTAGTGTATAAAATTTCTCCATTGACGCTGTCTTTAACGGGGGCGGTATAACACTCCCCGTCTGGACGATTACGATATCCGATACATTTTTTGGCGCCAATGCCATCGATGCTAAATTCAATATCAGTATCCTTGCCTTTAATTTGAACGTTTTTTCCATTAAGCAAAAGATCATATAAAGGCTCAACGCGGTCTTCCATAGTGGGCGTCACAGCCATACATGCATTCAAATAATATCCATCGAAATCCTTGCCCGTCATTCCGCATGCGCGCGCGAAATGTTCCGTTGGCGCGGTCGCAACCAGCCATGGCAACTGTTTCACCCTGTACATTGACGCTTTTTCCACGACCAAACTGTGAAAATCGTTCAAATCCTCAACGGGAGGCGCAATGACATTCGACGGACGAACGCCTCCAATGGCCAAAAACGCGTCCATTTCCTTCATTTTCCGAAGGTTACGATCCCCCATCGTTTCCAAATAACCCTTTCGATTACCCGATTGATCCGCGACAGCCATCACCTCGCGAACCGCCGCATCACTATTATCAAAAAAATGAGTTTTCACGCCCTTCGACGCCAAAACATCCTTAACAATTTCAATCGTTGATTCCGCGCCGTATCCGCGCGTATGCAACCAAAGATTTTGCCCCTCTTTGACATCCAACGATGTCTCCAAAAAATTATTAAAAAGTGTTTTTATATCCGCATCATTCATGTGGACATATAACGATACACAGGCCGCGTTGTCAATAGAGAGCCGTTTTCATAGGTTCAGTGCGCTCTTCACGGCCGCGTGAACAATTTTTCCATTTTTGACATTCAACCCCTGAGAAAGCCCAAAATCATCGGACAATGCCCTCTCCCATCCTTTATCTGCGATCGCCAAAACATAAGGCAAGGTCGCGTTATTGAGAGCCGCCGTAGATGTTAGTGGATAGGCACCGGGCATGTTCGCCACACAATAATGTTGGATACCGTCCACTTCATAAACTGGGTCATTATGCGTTGTTGGGCGACTTGTTTCAAAACACCCACCTTGATCAATCGCAATATCGACCAACATCGCGCTTGGTTTCATGATTTTCAACATCGCCCGCGATATTAATTGAGGCGCGGAGGCCCCCGGGATTAAAACAGCCCCCACAACCATATCAAAATGCGGAAGTTCTTTGACCAAATCATATTCCGAGGCCTTGGCCGTTCTGGCCTTACCATCAAAATGATCATTCAAAAATGACAAACGATCATCATCCATATCTGTAATGGTTACATTTGCACCCATGCCGACCGCCATTTGAGCCGCGGCGAATCCTGAAACACCGCCCCCAAGGATCAAAATATTTGTCGGGGGGGCGCCCGTTACACCGGATACAAGCTGCCCGCGACCACCGAAATGTTTTGCGCTATACACTGCGCCCATAAGAGGCGCCATACGCCCCGCAACCTCACTCATTGGCCGAAGAAGCGGAAGATCACGTGCCCCCTCCCCTGTAACCGTTTCATACGCAATCGCTACGCATCCAGACTCCATTAATCCCTTGGCTTGCTCTGGATCAGGTGCAAGATGAAGATAAGTGAACAGGATTTGCCCCTCGCGGAGCTTTTGACATTCAATGGGCTGGGGCTCTTTGACCTTTACGATCATATCCGCCGATTCGAAAACGGCATCTGCATGTTTTGCGATCGTCGCGCCAACGGATCGATATTCATCGTCCGATGCCATAATCCCCTGCCCCGCGTTTGTTTCAACAACAACCGAATGCCCGGCCTTAACCAAGGCATGAACGCTTTCAGGGTTCAATCCAACGCGATTTTCCTGGGGTTTTATTTCTTTTGGAACACCAATAAACATGACCGACTCCTTTTTTGTTAAAAAAAGGATATCAGATGTTTTGATTCATGAGAAGAAAATGGTGGGTGATAACGGGCTCGAACCGCTGACCCTCTCGGTGTAAACGAGATGCTCTCCCAACTGAGCTAATCACCCACTCGATTGGTAAAAAGGGTTTTAGCGCACTCTTTCATGCAAATCAACACATAAAAACAAAAAACGGCCATGTTTCCATGACCGTCTCTCAAAAATTAGATAAACGCGTTACAATTACTTGTTGTTAACGGCGTCTTTAAGAGCTTTACCAGCAACAAATTTAGCTTGCTTAGATGCTTTAATTTGGATGGCTTCACCTGTACGTGGGTTACGACCTGTTGTCGCTGCACGGTTTGTTGTTTTGAATGTACCAAAGCCGATCAATTTAACGTCGTCGCCTTTTTTCAANGATGCTGTGATCGCAGCCAATGTTGCGTTCAATGCTTCTTCAGCTTTTGCTTTAGATAATTCAGTTGTGTTTGCAACTGCTTCAATAAGTTCACTTTTGTTCATGAGATAAAACCCTTTACTTAAATGTTAAAATTAATGTGACCATTCACATTACCATCCCAAGACCATAAGACCGTTGATAGACAACCGTTTCACGTCTTTAAGATAGCCTCATCATTCGCCCCTTTGAAGAAGATGTCAATGACGAATTACACCAGAATCCTTATTTTCTGTGGGTTTTGAACCTGATTTTTGGGTATCCCCCTGATTTTCAAAGGAAATTGGCTCTGGCATTTTTATCAAAGCATGGGATAAAACTTGTGTAATATTGCTCACAGGTACTATTTCCAACGCTTTTTTGACATTATCAGGGATATCCGCAAGGTCTTTTTCGTTATCCGCAGGAATCAAAACTTTTGCAATTCCACCGCGCAAGGCCGCCAATAATTTCTCTTTCAGACCACCAATCGCCGTTACATAACCACGCAAATTCACCTCGCCCGTCATCGCGATATCGCGGCGAATTTCAATTCCCGTCAGTGATGACACAATCGCCGTCACCATCGCCGCACCAGCGGAAGGACCATCCTTTGGCACCGCGCCTTCTGGAACATGGACGTGCAACGCTTTTTCTTTGAGCTCTTTATAATTGATACCAAACTCATTCGCGCGTGATTTGATCAACATTTCCGCAACCGTGATCGATTCCTTCATGACATCTTTCAAATTCCCCGTTGTGGAGACTTTTCCGTCCTTACCGGGCATCGTCACGGCCTCAATCGGCAACAAATCACCGCCGCTTTCAGTATAAGCAAGACCATTGACCACACCAACGCGATCTTGTGTTTCCACCTCGCCATAGCGATATTTCTTTACGCCCGCATATTTTTCCAATGATTTTGGGGTAACTGAGATTCTCTTTTTCCCCTTCATCAATATTTCTTTGATCGCTTTACGGCATAAATTTGCCACTTCGCGTTCCAAATTTCGAACACCCGCCTCGCGTGTGTAATACCGAATCAAATCACGAAGCGTCGCATCGGAAATTTTACATTCTCCTTTGCGTAAACCGGCCGCCTTCATTTGCTTATCCAGCATATGGCGTTTCACAATTTCCAATTTTTCATCTTCGGTATAACCAGACAGACGAATAACTTCCATCCGATCAAGAAGAGGTTGCGGCATATTCAATGAATTTGCCGTACAAATGAACATCACATCCGACAAATCGTAATCAACTTCCATATAATGATCATTAAATGTGCTGTTTTGCTCTGGATCCAAAACCTCAAGCAACGCCGATGATGGGTCGCCACGATAATCATTCCCAAGCTTGTCAATTTCATCCAACAAAAATAAAGGGTTCACCACTTCGGCTTTTTTCATGCCTTGGACAATTTTACCCGGCATTGAACCAATATAAGTCCGTCTGTGACCTCGGATTTCGCTTTCATCACGGACACCGCCAAGGGACATACGAACAAACGCACGGTTGGTTGATTTCGCAATCGATCGCCCAAGCGATGTTTTACCAACACCCGGAGGGCCAACAAGGCACAAAATCGGCCCCTTTACTTTACTGACACGGTGTTGAACCGCCAAATATTCAAGGATACGTTCTTTGACCTTGTCCAAACCGTAATGATCTTTATCAAGGATCGCTTTCGCCTTTTTTAARTCTTTAAAGACGCGAGATTTCTTGCCCCAAGGCACAGACAGCATCCAATCCAAGTAATTCCGAGACACCGATGCCTCCGCCGACATTGGGCTTGTTTGTTTTAATTTCTTAAATTCATTCTCGGCCTTTTTACGCGCCTCTTTCGACAATTTCGTTTTCTTGATTTTCGCACTCAGTTCAGCCATTTCGTCCAAGGCCTCGTCATCTTCGTGTAATTCCTTTTGAATGGCTTTCATTTGCTCATTCAAATAATATTCGCGTTGTGTTTTTTCCATTTGGCGCTTTACACGGTTGCGGATTTTTTTCTCAACCTGAAGAACGCCCATCTCCCCTTCCATATGCTGGAAGATTTTTTCCAAGCGTTCCGCCGTTGTAGTCAATTCCAACAATTCTTGTTTTTCATCCAATTTTAACGCCAAATGCGACGCAAGCGTATCCGCCATTTTATCGATGTCCGTGATCTGATTCACCGACACAACCACCTCGGGCGGTATTTTTTTATTCAGCTTCACATACTCTTCAAACTGTTCCGTGATCGCCTTTGATAAAACTTGAAGTTCTTCGCTTTGGGCGCTGTTCGACTTGATCATTTCTGTTTCTGTCGCAAGATACCCATCGGTATGTTCAACAACATTCGCCTTTACGCGTTGCCCGCCCTCGACCAATACTTTTACCGTGCCATCGGGCAATTTTAAAAGCTGTAGAATCGTTCCAACAACGCCGAAATCATAGAGATCATCGATTGACGGATCATCCTCTGATGGTGTTTTTTGTGTCAAAAGAACGACTTTTTTATCGTTCTTCATCGCC
>NVSI01000092.1 GCA_002401195.1 Alphaproteobacteria bacterium | reverse complement strand
ACTCCCGTCTTGGCAGGAACCGCGTTAGGACTGCAGGGTACCGTGGGAGCAGGTGGGCGCCTAATGGGAGGAATATTGGGGGATAAAGTCGACCCGCGCAGACTTTTAACCGTGGGGCTCTTCGGACAATTTGTAGGCTGCTATTTCTTGAAAAATGCGGTGGAGAAATTCCTAAGATCGCGATTACTCTTGGCTCTGGCCTTGGTGAATTGGCGCAATCATTGACGGATGCGACAATCATTCAATATTCGGATCTTCCTGGGTTTCCAACGCCATCTGTTCAGGGGCATGTTGGTGAATTGCATATCGGAAAATTAAATGGTGTTCCTGTGATTTGTTTAAAGGGGCGCGTGCATTTATATGAAGGCCTTGATAAAATTGCAAATCTTAAGGTGATGATCCGCACATTAAAGGCAGTAGGCGTGGAAACATTGGCGCTGACGAATGCCGCAGGAAGCTTTAACCGCGATAATCCTGTTGGAACGCCGGTACTGATTACGGATCATATTAATTTCCAAGGAACAAACCCGTTAATTGGTTTAAATGATGATGATTGGGGGCCTCGTTTTCCAGGGATGGATGACGCGTGGAACGATGATTTACAAGATGTTATGCGTGCATCCGCCAAGGCCGCGAATGTCCACATGGGCGAAGGCGTGTATTTGGCCGTGATGGGGCCAACATTTGAAACGCCGGCTGAAATCGCCATGATGAAAATGATGGGTGCGGATTTGGTCGGCATGTCGACCGTTGCGGAAAATATTATTGCACGTCATTGCGGTTTGCGCGTTGTTGGATGTTCGGCCGTCACGAACTTGGCCGCAGGGATGAGCGATATTGAGCTGAGCCATGATCAAACGTTAAATGGCGCAGATGTCGCGAAACCAAAAATGGAAGCGTTGTTTAAAGAATTTGTAACGCGGTATACGGCTTAAATTTTAACCGATGGTCGTGATCAAAAGATCATATCCTTCGGCAATTTCTTTTAATCCTTGCTCGGCAGGTTGGTAAAGTTTGCGGAAATGCCATTCGGTTCCAACGCGTTCTACTTCACAAAAACGAACAGCGGTATTTTCACCAAATTTTTCGGACATGTCTTCGCGGGCAAGCTCTTTTTCTGAATCTTCATTCACAGCGCGCACAAACGCGTTTTCAACCATTTTGAATGTTTGGGTTCGTTCATCGGCCATATAAATTGAGATTGAAAATACAATGCGATAGATATCAAACGGAAGGGCGGACAGGTCAATGAGGATCGCTTCGTCATCGCGTTCACCAAATCCAGTGCGGTTATCGCCCAGATGTCGAACAGCCAGTTCCGCGCCTTGAAGGTTATTGTAAAAAATAAAATCTGAATCTTCGCGGGTTTTTCCATCCTTCCCAAGAAGAAAGCAGCTGAGATCAACGTCAATATTTTCACCATCAAATTCGCGCAGATCCMATCCCGCCGCAATGCGAAGGGTTTTCAATGTGGGGTCAATCTCATTGAGGTTGTAAAAAATATCGTCTTCTTTGATGGGTGCGTCGCTCATGTGTCTTGCCTATAAAGATTGGTATGCCAAAAGTATGATATACGCAATATAGGCGAATGCAAAGAGCCCACCAATAATACGCGGAATATTTTTAAAGAATAAAAGGACAAGAATAAACGCGGCCGTCGCGCCCAGCATGATTGGCGCGTCTTGTTCAATAAGGCTGCGCTCGTCTGAAAAGACCTCGTAGGGTTGGACGAATGCAATTCCGCCCAAAACCATCATGAGGTTAAAAATATTCGATCCAATGATATTTCCAATCACCATATCGCCTTGTTTTTTCATCGCGGCCATGGCGCAAGTCGTGAGTTCAGGTAAGGACGTGCCAAGGGCAACAATGGTCAGGCCGATGACGCTTTCACGAATACCGATAATACGGGCGGTTGTGACGGCGCCGCGGATCAAAAGTTCGGCGCCAATCGCCAGGCATATAAGGCCAATGAATGTGATTGTCAGGGCCTTTTTCTTTGACATGTTTGGCCCTTCACACGCTTCGGATTCGGTGTGCTCGCAATTTTTGCTCAAGGTGTATTGAATGAAAATATACGCAATCAAAAGACCAATGGTGATACATCCAATCACCATGTTTATTTCGAAATAGGCAATCATGTATGACCAGATGGCAGTGACTCCGGCCAGCATAATCATATCATTGCGCAGGGATTTTACATTCGCCACAAGAGGCGTGATAAAGGCGCAAACACCCCCAACAAGAAGGATGTTTGATATATTTGATCCAATCATTCCGCCGACGGCCAACCCGTCCATACCGTTCATATTGGCGTTGATTGATGCGATGAGTTCAGGCAGCGATGTTCCAAACGCCACAATGGTAAAGCCAACCAACAAGGGTGGCATACCGTAATGGCGTGCGATTTCAACCGCTCCATTAATTGTTAAATCTCCGCCTTTGACCAAAATGGCCATCCCAAGAAGAAGAGTCGCGATGGCAAGGATAATAACGTCAGTTTGAGAGAGGAATTCCATGGGTTTTTTATATTCTTTTTCTTTTGAAATTTAATTTTTCGCGCCGTCTTCCCACTGCAGACCAAATCCAAAGGATCGATCCATCGCGGCTTGGGAATTGAAATACTCACCATGTTTTACGACTTGCATACCATTTTTGATGTTTTTAAGGGTCGCAATCGCACAAATTGTAAGGTCATTATTTTTGAGCGCTGGGCGGATGGTAAAGGGTTCGGTGTCATCATTTAAATTGATGGTGATTTCGGGCTTGATGGCATTCCAATTATTGGGGCCTTGGTAAATATATGTGTATAATAATATACGTTTGATGTTTGGCCATTCTTGCCCATTCACGGATAAGGATTCATCATCGCCCGCGGCGTCGCCTGTTCTCTCATCCCCTGAATGGTGGATAAAGGGCGCGTCATTGTAATTTCCAAATAATTCACCAAACGGCTGTAAAACGCCGCGCGTTCCATCAGTCAATTCGTATAAACATCCGAGGTCAAGATCGACACCTTGGCGCGTGGCCTTTTTGATCAGCCCCATAAAACCGCCCGCTTGCTCGACAACAATATTGTTCCATGCAATACCGATATGGATGTTGTGAAAACCATCTTCGGGAGGGGATATCAGTCCAGATTCGCCATTTTTATCCAGTAAGTCTTGGATATCGACTTCTTTTTCCGTGATCCCTGCTGCGCCAATCGCGTTACGCCCTGAAAATTCAGCGCTGCTTTTGCTGGCGGCATTAATGGAATCTTTGGATGATGTATCGCGTGACATTATTTTCTCTCCTTAATGAATATAGCAAGATTATCATTAAAATTATAATCGTGACAGCATAAACATGGCGGCTGTTTCTGCGCGCAATATGCGCGACCCAAGGGATACGGCAGATATGTTGGCGGAGGAAGAGAGCGTTTTGACTTCATCGGCGCTCCATCCGCCTTCGGGGCCAATCAGAATTGATATTTCATCCGATGGTGCGGGGTTGAACAACGCGGCGCCTTCGCGTTCTTGCGCGCAATAAATTGGTGTATCAGGCAGATCGCGAAAGGATATAACGGGATGAATCCTTGGAATGTCAATCCGTTCGCATTGCTCGGCAGCCTCAATGATTTGTTTTTGAATTTTGTCGGGGTTGGCTTTCCGATTTTGAGTGCGCTCTGTGATGACGGGGTGGAGGTCAGTGACGCCAAGTTCCACTGATTTTTCAATAAGAAAACCCAAGCGGTCTTTTTTGATCGGTGCAAAATAAAGATGAACGCGAGGAGTTGTGGCCACGAAATCGAATGTTTTTTCGATGATGGATAAAACGGCGTTCCGTTTGCTTAATTTTTNAATCGCGCCTATGAATTCCCCGTCCTTGCCATTAAAGACCCGCACGATATCGCCATCATTTTTTCGCATAACAGACAATAAATAATGGCAATGATCGTCCGATAATGCGCAATCCGATCCGATAACTAAATTGTAATCACCGTAAATGCGCGGGGCTTTTGTTTGATCTTTACTCATGCTATGCAGTGTAGCAATGGAAACACTAAAAAACCATACAGATATTATTACGCGTGGATGGGTTGGGAAAATGCCTCAATCGATCCGCCCTTATTTATATTTAATGAGGCTTGATCGCCCCATTGGGACGTGGCTTCTTCTTCTTCCTGCTTTCTGGGCGGTGTTATTGACGGGAGGCATGGACGCGTGGTCTGTGATGGGTTTGTTTTCTGTCGGTGCCATTATCATGCGCGGCGCGGGATGCGTTGTGAATGATATTTGGGATCGCAATTTGGACGGGCAGGTTGAACGCACAGAGATGCGTCCCATTCCCAATGGTGATGTGACGGTCAAGAAAGCCTTGTTTTTTGTGCTGTGTTTGCTGTGTCTTGGATTTTTGATCCTTGTGCAATTTAATATTCTGACGATTGGAATCGGCGCCGTTTCCTTGATTTTTGTTGGGGCTTACCCCTTGATGAAGCGGTGGACCTGGTGGCCACAGGCATTTTTAGGGCTGACATTTAATTTTGGCGCGTTAATGGGATGGTGCGCAATGACGGGTGAGCTTCCATGGCAAGCGTGGGCTCTGTATGCCTCTGGATTTTTTTGGACATTGGGGTATGACACTATTTACGCGATGCAAGACCGCGAGGATGACGCATTGGTTGGAATAAAATCCACAGCGAGGCTGTTTACCGATCGTTTGTCGATTGATCCACGTGTGCCGTGCTTTATGTTTTATCTCATCCATTACGCTCTGTTAATGATGGTTATTTTTGATGGAGTGATTATTGACTGGGTGGCTTTGTGCGCCCTTATTCCTTTTGTTCATTTGATGTGGCAGGTGAAAACATTATCCATGACGGATCCGCAAAACGCGCTGGATAGATTTAAATCAAACTGCCATTATGGTTTGATGGTCTGTGGAGTTATTTTATTTCTTTCTTGATCTCTGATTTGTTTTTATCGTTTAATGAGACATAACAAAAAAACAGGGATATTAGTCATGGATACACAACAGGTCGTTGATCTTTGCGGTTTATATAATGAACAAGCAAAAGAATTTTCTAAACAAGCAAAGTGCGAGAGTAAGCGAGTGGTTACGTTGAATATCGTTTATCATTTTCCAGATCATCCGCATGTTTTAAAAGATTATATTTGGCAGTTGGATGATAAATTTGTAGCAAGTGATACTGTGTCAAAGGATTTGGATAATATATCGAGCGCCTTTTTCCATAGTGCGGCGAATGATGAAAGCAYGCTTTTTGATACTTTGGAATTCTATAAAGAAAATTTGCGTAAAACTTATCGTCACCTTAAATTGATGGAACATACAGACAGCGCATTTGAAATCCCTTTCCATGATTACCGTGCGACCGATCATCTTGATATGATCGAAGATGTGCCATTTCTAAAAACGCGGAGTTTCTTAAAAAATTGGTTCCATAAAATTGAAGGACCACTCCACACGGTTGTCGTTGGACATACGAAGGCGCGTGTCCCTTCAATGATTTTATAGGCGTTTAACCAAGCTGAGCCAAACGGATTTCAATAGATGTGAGCATCGCAAAATCGACTTGTTCGCTGTCTTTCATGTTTTTCACGGCATCTAAAATTGTTTGGACACTTCCATTGCCGTGTGTGATCCATTCTCCGACTGGATCTTTCGGGCATTTTTTCGTGTTGCATGTTTCGGCAACAATCCGTTTTGTCAGGCGCGCTTGGGTTCCGTATAAACGATCAGTTAAGCCCTTTAATGTGTCGGATTCATAGCGCGATTCAGGTTCCAATCCGCGCGCTTCATCACGAAGCCATACAAAAGAAAATGCTTCGTTTAAACCGAAATACACACGGGCGACGGTTGCAACATCTTGTTTTTCTTCATCGGCAATACGGATAATATCGCATGCTGTATTGAGTACAGGAAGAAGAGCAAGCTGCTCCGCGATGGCCTTTGGTAGGCCATTTTTGATGTAATTATCCTTGCGGCCATCAATAAAGGCTTGAGTTGAGGCCGGGAGGTTTTTTGACAATCCCTTACGCAGTTTTTCAATCGCTTTTTTGTAATGTTTACTTTTGGCAAGAAGGTCTTTTTCTTTTAATTTTTCATCACGGTACAACTTTAAAAACCATGTCGTTGCGTAATCAAGGAACTCGCCAATTTCATCCAAAGCCTCAATTTGCATCTTGGCCGGAATTTTATTGTCGAGAGATTCGATCTCACCATATATTTGAGAAACAAATATGAAGGCAAAAAACGAGCCTATAGAGAGTGCTATTACAAAAGGTGCTTTAGATGGTTTCAACTTGAGCTTTGATAAACATAACGC
>NVSI01000091.1 GCA_002401195.1 Alphaproteobacteria bacterium | reverse complement strand
CAACCCAAACCAAGCATGTTCTGAAGGCTCTTAAAGAGGAACTGACCACAGCGCAAACTCAGATCGACAATCTATTGGATAGGATTGTTGAAACAACCAACGTGAGCGTCGTAAATGCGTATGAGAATAAAATTGCGACACTGGAGCAAAGCAAGCTTGGTACTCTCGAAAGGATACGAAATACGGGCAAAAGAAAGCATACCTTCGACGATTTGTTTGAACTCGCTATTGAGTTCTTGCTAAACCCTTGGAACTTATGGGTTTCTGGCAATACTACATTGCGCCGTTTAGTGCTTAGACTGGCGTTTGTGGAGCGTGTTCAGTACTGTCGTGAAAGAGGGTGTTTGAACCCCAAAAAGTCGTTACCATTCAAGATGTTAGAGGGTGATAACAGCCATGAGAACAAAATGGTGCTGCTGGGGAGAATTGAACTCCCGGCCTCGTCATTACCAATGACGCGCTCTACCACTGAGCTACAGCAGCCATTTTAAATCGTGTGGATGTTTTATCTGAAATATTTGAAGGCAGCAAGGTTTTATGGTGATATAAGTTCCAATATGAATTTTGATAAAGAGAAACACCAAGAGAAATTAGACAAACGCGCAGCCGCATTGCGCGCCAATCTAAAAAAACGAAACCCTATTAAAAAGAAACCAACAGAGAAAAAAGACAAATGAGCATTCTTCCCGACCACTGGATCCGTGAAAGATCACAAAAAGATCAAATGATTGACCCGTTTACGGAGAAACAAAAAGGCGAAGGGATTATCTCTTATGGCCTGTCTTCATACGGCTATGACGCCCGATTATCGGACGAATTTATGATTTTCACCAATGTCGATAACGCGATTGTTGACCCAAAAAACTTTGACGAAAACAGCTTTGTTGAGCGTAAAAAAGATGTTTGCATCATCCCACCCAACAGCTTTGTTTTATGCCGCACGGTGGAATATTTTAAAATTCCAAATGATGTTTTGGTCATCTGCCTTGGGAAAAGCACCTATGCGCGATGCGGATTAATCGTGAATGTCACGCCATTGGAACCCGGCTGGGAAGGTCAAGTGACAKTGGRRNTTKCCWAMWYKACKCSCTNGSCWRMSARMWKKTRCSYGARTRWAKRCAKYWNCCARKTYMKSKTWKACAMASKSKRCARTSMKWKTGWAGTGACCTATGCCGATCGTGCAGGGAAATATATGGGACAACGTGGGGTCACATTGCCACGCCTCAAAACAGAATCCGACGACGAAGCGGCGTAAATACACACATTTAACAAAAAGGAAAAACCATGTCTATTGTTGCAAACCGATTATCACGTATTAAACCATCCCCCACTTTGGCTGTATCATCAAAGGCCGCTGAATTAAAAGCCGCGGGCCGCGATATTATTGGCCTTGGCGCTGGGGAGCCTGACTTTGACACGCCTGACTATAWCAAAGAGGCCGCAAAGGCCGCGATTGACGCGGGAAAAACAAAATACACGGCCGTCGGCGGAACAGCTGAATTAAAACAAGCGATTATTGATAAATTCAAACGCGACAACAACCTGAATTATGACGCAGGGCAAATCATCGTTGGAACAGGCGGAAAACAAGTTTTGTATAACGCCTTGATGGCATCTGTGAACCCTGGCGATGAAGTGATCATCCCTGCTCCGTACTGGGTGTCCTATCCTGACATGACATTATTGGCCGAAGGCACACCCGTTATGGTTGATTGCCACGCAAGCAATAATTTTAAATTACAAGCCGCGGACTTAGAGGCCGCAATCACAGATAAAACAAAATGGATTATCCTGAACTCTCCATCAAACCCGACCGGCTCCGCCTATTCATGGGACGAGATGAAGGCATTAACGGATGTTCTTGTGAAACATCCAAATGTTTACATTATGAGCGACGATATGTACGAACACCTTGTCTATGATGGATTTAAATTTTGTACCCCTGCCGAAGTTGAACCAAAATTATTCGATCGCACATTAACATGTAACGGTGTCTCGAAATCATACGCGATGACAGGATGGCGCATTGGATATGCTGGCGGACCAGTGGAGTTGATTAAGGCCATGGCAAAAATACAAAGCCAATCAACATCCAACCCTTCATCGATTTCTCAGGCCGCGGCAACAGAAGCCCTTAATGGCGACCAATCTTTCTTACAAGAACGTAATGACGCCTTTAAATCACGCCGTAATTTAGTCGTGAAAATGATCAACGATATCGATGGATTATCTTGCCACACGCCCGAGGGCGCGTTTTATATTTACGCGTCATGCGCGGGATGTATTGGAAAAACAACACCCGACGGAAAAACAATCGAAACGGATGAAGATTTTGTGACTTATATCCTTGAGGCAGAAGGCGTTGCGGCCGTTCACGGAGAGGCCTTTGGGTTCTCTCCATTCTTCCGCATTTCATATGCAACAAGCGAAGATGCGTTAACACAAGCCTGCGCGCGTATTAAACGCGCCTGCGGCGCCCTAAATGGTGAAGCTCGACACAAGGCGGCTTAGACCACCTGAAAACCATCCAGACTTACGCGGCTCCGCCGATCCTTTGATCGCGGGGTCGTTTTCATTCGCGGCCAACCTAAACGCGGACAACGGATCTGAGGTCTTTTCCTTTGATCGAGTTTCAACGACAACCTCAGCATAGCGCATCATTTCTTCACGCTGTGTTTTGGCATGTTTTCGTGCAAATCGTTCGATTTTATTCAAATTCGATTTGTTACCATTAAAAATATCTGCGCTTGGTAAATCATGCGTTTCACTTTCCAATGCGGAAGAATCCGCCGATAGGAATGTTATGTTTTCGCGACCCAACATCATTTCCATCGTGGCATTATCAATTTTTTGTTGATCCAGCCCCGCATTGGTGACCAAATCTTTTTCCATTCGTAACGGTCCCTGATTTGAATATTCAACAGGATCCCAAACGGTGTCCCGATGTCCGCTGCTTGCGATTTTAAGAAAATGCACATCTGTGGCTTTGGCGTGGTTTTGACCCAAAAAATTCATCGGCTCAGGGTCTTTTTTCAAACATTTCAAAGCAAGCTGAAGGACGGCAAGTGGCGAGTAAGCGTGGTCAAAATCAACATAATGATTCCCGCCAATATCATAAGAATCGAACATGGTCGGCGCCGCCGTTGTCGCCATGATGGCGTCCTTTACAGAGATCAAATCGCCATGATTTGCGATGACCGCATCGCTCCATTCATTTTTATCAAACAAATCGTCTTTTAAAACTGTAAAGCATGCACGAGAGACTGTCTCCATATGGTGCGCCTGTGTGATACTGGATTTCATGAGGTTTTCCAACTTTACATCACCAACATAACTATCCAAAAACTTACCAAAAACATTGTGATTTTTATGAAGGTTACCTGTTCTGTCGCTCAATAATCGAGACATGCCTCTTGCAAGTCTTCCATCATGGGCGCCCAACATATGGCGTAAATCATGCTGAACATTTTGTTCATGATGATTTTCAACACCGTCTCCACCAAAAACAAGGGCCGCGCATTTTTTAAAGGGGGCGATTAAATCTCCCGCCTTGAATTGAGGAATACTCGGGTCTTTTTCGCTTGGGATTAAAAGAACATTCGCAGGCAAAGCCCCAATGGATGACGAAATATGAATATCGGATAAATCAGCCATTCTCATGCCTGTTTGCTCTTCCATGTATTCAGCCCGAATAAGCTGATTCAATCCCCAAACGCCGCCTCCCGGCCAATGCGTCACAAAGAGTGTTTTTTTCATTTTATTATTATCTCCCTGCTAACAATATAAACGAAAGCATACAGAAAACGCAAACTTTACAGAAGTTTATACACAAGCTGGCAGCGTTTATTCCGTCACAAAGAAGTTTTTCTTGAAACGCTTAAGAAGAGTTTTTTCTTCTTCTTTCTTGGATTGGTAGTTTTGGACAAGCATTTCACACACTGTATCCAATTTCTCCATATTCTCCTCCAAGATCGCGTTCGCGAAACCTTTTAAACGTTTCATATTCTCAGGGGTTGCATCATCAATTTGTTGCGATGGGAGGCTTTCTTGAATATTACTTTCATCGAAAATAGATTTATTAAAAATAAATAAATTCCCGTCACCAAGATCTTCGGAAAAAGACTGCATCAATGCGCTTTCCGAGGCGTGAAAAAAGATGTTAATCAACGGGTAATCATTCACAGGATCAACAACACCAAGAGCGCCATACTGATTCCATTCATCTTTTGTCAGGGATTTATTCGTATACCCCGTTCCAAACACCAACATTGTTAAATCTTGATCCTTTGGTACATGCGGACGAATGGCGCCGTGATAACTTATGCACGGATTATCAAACACTGATCCGTCAATCGCATGATATTGACGCCATAAATTATTATTCGGGTCATAGGCTGAAAAATCATGACAAGGGAAATAGCTTGGCGCCGAGCAACTGGCCATGACCGCATCATAAAGCGTCACATCAATTGTTGAATGATTATGGGGGTTATGCGCGTTCTCTGTTAAATGGCGAATCCATACAGACCTTCCGCCATGATCTCTAAAATTATTAATCGTGTGCGCAGGTGAATTTTCGTCTTCGCCGGCCTCCTCAACAACTTCCAAAGCCGTCCCTGCGATATTATAAATCGGGACAACAAGGGACGAGATCGCGTCCCCCATTTTCGCATCACCAAACAAGCGATAGAGCGCATTTGAAAGATTTTTAGGGTCATAATGCCCGTGACGAAACAGCTTTGACAGCGTTCCTATTTTCATCGTTCTATTATTAAAATCGTGAATTAACCCACGAAAATCGCGGAAACGATCAACGGGAAAAATATTGCGGGCCTCCCGCTCATAAAATCGAACCATGTGGCGTGCCTTATATTGTGCAATTCCAGGGCGACGCCGATGAGGGCGCGTTAAGGCCGCGTTTAAAATCGACCCTGTGGATGGTCCTGTAAACATGTCCACCATCTGTGCCATGCGCAATTCAGTGCGGCGCTCAACCTCGGCCATCATTGTCGCAGGGACAATCCCCCGCAGGCCACCACCGTAATTAAAAACTGTTATAAATTTTTTTGCCATGGCGCCTATGGTACGTGATTTTCAAAACTTCACCATAAAAAAAAAACCGGACCCAAAAGGATCCGGCAGTTAAACAGGGAGGTGTCCATGTCAAAAACATGAACGGTTAATTTTATAGCTCCTTTAATTTCAGAATGCAACAAGTTTTTTCATTAAATTAATAAATAACAATCTATACCTTCACTTAAGTTTATGAATTCTCCGAAAAACACACACAAATGCACCCGAAGGCAAAATATAAATATAAAAATGTGCACCATCAATGTTTTGTATCTGGACATTTGTTTAAATTTTTTCTATAAGCTCTTATCTCTATGCAGTGGTCGAGTAGCTCAGCTGGTAGAGCAACGGATTGAAAATCCGTGTGTCGGCGGTTCAAGCCCGCCCTCGACCACCATTTTTTTTGCATTATACGACCTGTTAACCTTTCATTAACTTTTATACTGGACAGGCGATTCGTCATGACTCATACTTAATTAATGATTCGCCACTAATGTAACTTATATGCGCCTTAAAACTTTCTATGCAAAAACAATGACAGAAGCTATGCAACAAGTCCGTGATACCCTTGGGGATGAGGCTGTGATTATCGCAACGCGCGATGAAAACGGCGGAAAATCTGTGCGTGTTACCGCGGCGATTGAGCAAACTGACTCCCTGCCCGATCCGTACCCATCCGATTACGAGACATCAAGGAAGCGCCCAAATTTCGAAGTTAAAAGCACACCGGCAAGTAACGAGAAAAATAGTTGGCATCAATATGACGAAGAAGAAGAATTCGAAGGCCAGATCACAGATCAATTAACGGACATTATGTTACGCCATGTTGTTCCAAACGATGTGATGGACAACCTTCTGGCAACGGCCGCGATGACAGGAATCCCCAATGCCGAAGACGCGTTGGCCGCCGCGATTGATCATCTTTATAATTTCGCCCCTCTTCCGACATCGTCCCGCAAGGCAATTATGCTTGTCGGGGCGCCGGGCGCTGGAAAAACATTAATGATTGCAAAGCTTGCGACACAGGCCGTCATGAATGACATTAATGTCGCCGTCATTACAACGGACACGGTTCGCGCGGGTGGCGTAGAACAACTTCAAGCCTTTACAAAAATTTTAAAAATTCCATTACAAAAGGCTAAAACGCGCGAAGAACTCAACAGCCTTCTTAATCAAGTGCAAGGCCATGATCTTATCCTTATTGATACGGCCGGAACAAATCCCCATGACCCTGACGACATGGCCCGCGTTGCACGTTTGGCGGATGCGGGATCAATTGAGCCTGTTTTGGCCATGACCGCAGGAGTCGACGCCGAAGAGTCCGGTGAAATCGCGAGAAGCTTTGCCTTGCTTGGTGTTCGACGCATGATTTGCACGCGCATGGACATCGCACGTC
>NVSI01000090.1 GCA_002401195.1 Alphaproteobacteria bacterium | reverse complement strand
TAGTTTGGTGCAATTTGGTCATGGTAAATACCAGCAACGCATTCAGGCCACCATCACCAGCGAAACCCGCCATATCGCCGTGGAAATTTCGTGCGATAAGGAAGATACCCACAATTTATTAAACGGTCTGGGGTTACCGGTACCGCAACAGCGCATGGTTTATAGTAAAAGCGCTGCCGTGCGCGCCGCCAGAAGTATCGGTCGTCCGGTCGTGCTCAAACCGCTAAATGCCAATCATGGGCGCGGTGTTAGCATTGATCTGAAAACTGACGAGGAAATTTGCACCGCCTTTGAAAACGCACGCTTGCATAGTCGGGCGGTCATCGTAGAGAATTTCCTGTCGGGTTTCGATCACCGCTTGTTGGTGGTGAACGGAACTTTGGTCGCAGCATCAAAGCGTGTGCCAGGTCACGTGATTGGCGATGGCAAGAGCKCSAWWGAAGAGCTGATTGAAATCGTTGAGTTTTTAAAAGACCCTCAAAAATATGAGCGCCTTGGCGGTAAAATTCCAAAAGGGGCGTTACTTGTTGGCCCTCCTGGAACAGGTAAAACATTGACGGCGCGCGCCGTGGCGGGGGAGGCTTCGGTGCCTTTCTTTTCAATCGCGGGGTCTGATTTCGTTGAAATGTTTGTTGGTGTCGGGGCGTCCCGCGTTCGTGATATGTTTGAACAAGGAAAGAAAAATGCGCCATGCATTATCTTTATTGATGAAATTGATGCCGTTGGGCGTCACCGTGGTTCGGGAACGGGCGGCGGAAATGATGAACGCGAACAAACTTTGAACCAAATGTTGGTTGAAATGGATGGGTTTGAGGCCTCGGAAGGTGTGATTATTATCGCGGCGACAAACCGCCCAGATGTTCTTGACCCTGCGTTATTGCGCCCCGGTCGTTTCGATCGTCAGATCACAATTCCAAACCCAGACGTAAAAGGTCGTCAGAAAATTTTGGATGTTCATTCCAAGGGCATACCACTGGCGAATAATGTTGATTTAAAAGTTATCGCGCGTGGAACACCTGGATTTTCAGGGGCGGACTTGGCAAACCTTATGAATGAAGGGGCATTATTGGCCGCGCGTCGTGGAAAATTGGTCGTGTCGATGCAGGAATTAGAAGACGCAAAAGACAAGGTCATGATGGGCGTTGAGCGTCGTTCAATGGTTATGTCGGATGAAGARAARAAAYTRACGGCKTATCATGARGSYGGTCAYGCGATTGTCGGTATTCACATGAAACATTCCGACCCTATCCATAAGGCCACAATTATTCCGCGCGGTCGTTCCTTGGGGATGGTTATGCGCCTTCCTGAGGGTGATAAATTATCCCTGACACGTGCGAAACTTCATGCGGATTTGGCGGTGGCCATGGGTGGGCGCGTGGCCGAAGAAATGATCTTTGGCCACGACATGGTTACAACGGGCGCAAGCTCGGACATTAAACAAGCCACGCACATGGCGCGTAAAATGGTCACAGAATGGGGGATGTCTGACAAAATTGGCCCTATGGATTATGGCGATGAAGGTACGGACTTTATGGGGAACCGTATGCCATCGGGGCGTGTGTCTGGTGAAATGGCGAAACTGATCGATAGTGAAATCAAGGCGTTGGTGCAAGGCGGATATAAAAAAGCGGAAAGCTTGTTAAAGAAATATTCAGGTGAATTAGAGGCGTTGGCGGAAGGCTTGTTAGAATATGAAACATTGTCTGGCGCGGAAATCACGGAATTGCTCAAAACAGGGAAGGTTGATCGCTCGGTCGAACAAGGCGCGGATAAATCGGCGGCCAAGGCTCCACGATCATCGGTCCCAAGCACAGTGAAAAAGGCCGAACCAAAACCAAAAGCAAAAAAGAAGCCCACGACAAAAAAGAAAAACTAGTCCCTAATTGACTTTGTTTTTATATTCCCCTTGAGCGGCAGAGCATAAAAGATCAACGAACTGATCCATTGATTGACGAAGCGATCCATCTGTACACCATCCATATGCAGGAGCAGCCCAGACGTTGCCTTCGTGTGTGTCAAAAGATTGAGGTTCATCTTCAAAGCCATAACCCCAAATTTTATTGGAAGAGGCAAGTTGAAGAGCGAGTTCATGGTTGTAAGATTTGTGAACAATGCTGATCAGCATTGAACGCTCTTGCATTGATTTGAGGTGTTCATCTGTAATTATATTTTTTGTGTCTTCGGTGTCAGCAAGAGTAGGAAAGATAACATCGCTTTCTTTTATGAGCTTATCCAAATCGGCGACTTTATTGAACGGTGCATTTTTTTCAGATCTGTTCCAATAAGACACTTCCATTCCTAGCCCCGCGCATTGTTCCGCAATGGCGTTTCCAATGTTTCCAAGGCCAATAATGCCGGCTTTTTTGCCTTTTAAATTCATACCTTGGTAGGTTTCGAAATCACTTCCGTAATTGAGTGGAAATTTGTTTTTAATTAATAATGGTACTTTTCTGGCGACATTAAGCATCATGAGGATGGCCCAATCGGCAACGGCGTCTGTACTGAAATTCCTTGTATTTACAACGGCGGTCCCATTATCTGTTGCGCATTGTGTATCAATCCATCCATAGGATGTGGATTGAGTGAGAATAGCTTTTAGTCCGTTTATTTTATTAAATTTTTCAGAAGGAAGAGACCATTCAACATAATCTGGGTTTATGCCGAGTATTTTATCTTCAGTGTCGAGAAAAAGCTCTTTGTTTTGCGTCAGTGGAGCCATCTCTGTTGTTAGGTTTATGATTAAACCAGCACTTGATAATTTTTCTTTGTGCTTGTCCGTAATGAGTGATGGCCAAAGAGGGTCAAAAACATAAGCTTTCATGATGTTTTCCTTAAAAAATTAAGATAAAATATGTACACAGTCTATACGCGCTGTGGTATTAATCAACCATGACACGTAAATATTTTGGAACAGACGGTATCCGCGGTAAGGCCAATCAACACCCGATGACGGCCGATATTGCGCTTAAATGCGCGATGGCGGCGGCGCATGTATTGCGCGGTAAAAACGCGGCGGCGCGCGAACATAACAAGGTTTTAATCGGAAAAGACACACGTCAATCTTGTTATATGTTAGAGCAAGCCATGGCGGCAGGCTTTCTTGCCATGGGGATGGAAGTCATTCTGGTTGGCCCATTGCCAACGCCGGCGGTTGCGTATTTAACGCGTTCCTTACGTGTAGATTTGGGTGTTATGATCTCGGCCTCTCATAATCCTTACGAAGATAACGGGATTAAATTTTTTGGTCATGATGGATATAAACTATCCGATGAAACGGAACTTGCGATTGAGGCTGGGATGGATTCTGATTTGACTGATCATTTGGCGTCCAGCGATGATATCGGTCAGGCCGTGCGCCTTGATAGTGCGAATGGGCGTTACATTGAATTTGTGAAATCATCTGTGCCGTCGGGCATGCGGTTTGACGGTTTGAAAATTGTTGTGGATTGCGCCAATGGCGCGGCGTACAAGGTTGCGCCCAAAGTTTTATGGGAGCTGGGCGCCGAGGTCATAACAATCGGCGTGACCCCGAATGGTAAGAATATTAACCATGAATGTGGCGCAACACATACGAAGGCGTTAGAAGAACGCGTTGTGGCCGAGGGCGCAGATGTCGGCATTGCGTTGGACGGTGATGCAGATCGCATTATTATGGTTGATCAAAATGGAACGCGCATTGATGGGGACCAGTTGATGGCCGTTATCGCGCGCGATTGGGCGGAACAAGGATTGCTTAAAGGCGGGGGCGTCGCCGCAACCGTGATGTCGAATTTAGGGTTCGAACGGTTTTTAAAATCAATGGATTTAAATTTGGAACGCACCGCCGTTGGTGATCGATACGTTGTTGAACGCATGCGTGAAATGGGGATGAATTTGGGCGGGGAACAATCAGGACACATGGTGCTGTCTGACTTTTCAACAACGGGTGATGGGTTGCTTGCCGCGCTTCAGATATTGGTCACGATGAAACGCAGCGGTTTAGACATTGCGCGCCTTTGTCACGTGTTTGAAACTGTACCGCAAGTTTTGGAAAATGTCCGACTTGACGGTATTTTGGCATCGGATGTCATGGATAATGTGGATGTAAAACAGGCGATTTCGGATGCTCAGGATAATTTAAATGGAGCGGGGCGCGTTCTTGTCCGTCCCTCAGGAACGGAACCATTGGTTCGCGTGATGGCCGAAGGCGATGATGAAAAATCTGTTGTCCTGGCCATTCAATCAATTGTTGGTGAAATAAAGAAAATCAAATAATTTCATTTTCATAGGTTTTCGCTTTTGTTGCTTTAGATTTTATGGATTTTTAAAGTTGTGTGCGTTGATCTGCGCCTTCAACGGGAAATCCGTGTTCGTCCAGGATATATTTCCCAGTTACTTTCGAGCCCCAGTTTTTTTCAAATTTTTCTTGGTTCTTTTTAATTCTTTTAACGCGGTTTTCTGCGCGCTGAATAATAAGGGTTGCTGTTATTCCTGTTACGGCGACATCAATCGCGTAACCGCCGCCGGCCAAAACATAGATAACAAGCATGTTTTCAATGTCGGCAATCATGGAGAGGGCATTTTCCATGTTTTGTTGTCCAAACTTTGTCCAGAAATCGAGAAGGAATGGAAAACACCCTGCAAAATTCATAAATCCAACGCAAATGGTTTTGCTTTTCCCTATGGTTTTGTCGATCGCAAAGCACGCCAATGTGGGCATCATCCCAAACACAATCAAAATGGTTGTTGATGAAAAAATCGCTGCAGTTGCGAGAATACATAGGATGAAAAATTTTTTTAACATGAGATTCTCTCTTTTTTAAAACGGCCTGTCCGCGCCAAATTGAACCATAATAAACCCAAGAATAATAAGAACAGACACAATGCCCGATATCGTTGCGGCCCATTCTCGGCCTGATTTTTCAGCGTTAAATTTAGGGTTTTTTAAGCGATGCTCAAGATGTTTGAGTTCATTGCTGAGGCCGTGATATTCTTTGAATGCCCTGCGAAAATCAAGCTGATCGTTGCGAATTCTGTCTGGATTTTCAACAACGTCCAGAATGTCTTGAATATTTCCAGAGGACTGCTTTTTGGCCAATTCTGAACGGACTTTCTTTTGTCGATCGATATTGTGAAAACGCATGACAACAGGATCCATCAATTTGACAAGCCACTGCGTGACATGCGGCGCGGGGATGTCTTTATGGTATTTTTGTATTGCGGCCAAGGCCTGAGCTGTTCCCAAAACGTGACGAAAATCTTCATGAGATGAAAGGTCAAATGTAAAGGGTTCTATAATTCGTGCTTCTTTGGAAAGAAGAAAACAGCACGCATGCTTATCCAAAATACGCCCAGGAAGAGAGTCGCTGTTTTTCGCAAAATCATCCAAGGCCAAAAGATAATCCCCTGGTGTGCGTGCGTAATAGCTTTCGATAATGGGGCTTAAGCAATGGATAGAATTATTGAGAAAATAAAGGCATCGCTCAATACCGTATTGCATACCGCTTTGTTTAAGGAAGGATTGGCATTTATCAATTTGTGATGAATATCCGGCCATATCCATGTTGAGATCGGCACAGGCACCGACCCAAAATGACAAAATATTTTCTTTGAAAAGGTTTGTAAAGATAGAAAGTCCGCGTTTTTGAACAAAGGCTTCGGCCAAGGCATTTCCCAAGCCGTCCAGCAGAAAGGATACCCCTTTGTATCGGATTGGTGCGTCAGGGTCCAGTGCAATGGACACGCGCGGAAGAAGGCGGTCCCAATATCCGACGCCTGTTCCACCTTCGGAGGCGCCTCTGATTGCATTTTCGAGGCGAAGAAGCATTTCTTCATCCGCCAAAGTTCGCTCAACCCAGTGGGTGAGTTCGCTGCTTTCAATTAATTTTACTGACTCTTGGGGGTGAAGAACGATGTTATGGGCAAGAGTTGTTGGGTAATAATAGGCGATAGACCCAAGAGTGATAGACCGTGTGGCTTTTTTCTTTTTCGCAGGTTGTTTGGGGCTCAGGCGACGTCCATCAAGCCATGCCGAGACCTCATCAATATTCCAACGTTGTTTAGGGTCATCGATAAGAAGCCCCCGCAAAAGTTCGAGGATAGCGCCTGTAAAACGGTCATTCGCACCAACAAGCGCGGAATAGCTTCCGCCGACGACTTTCGCCGATATGATCTCGTTGTCGGTTTTTCCTTTGAGGGGGTCATAGCTTCGTAAATGCATGGCGATAATAATACCAAGGGAGTAAAGATCATCACTTAATGTTCCTTGTCCGCGTGATATCGGGTCGGTCATGCTTCGCTCTACAGGTTCATAAACAACGGGTTGCGCCATCGACGCAGGAAGAGAGAGGCAATCCCCAAGGCGGACGGCTGTATAGTTTTTTTGACCGCCATTATATAAATTACTGACGCGGATGTTCCCGTGGACAAGATCTCGGGAGTGAAATTCACGAAGGACATTGATAATGGGGAGTGCGATTTGTTCCAAAACGCGTTCAGATTTCCATGATGGCGCAATAATGTCTTCGGGTTTATAGATTTGTTCGCCTAAATTATCCTCGTAAACAAAGCAATAAGCGCCAGTATCACCATTTGAATTACGGACAGTTCCCTGATCAACAAGAAGGGGAAGTGTTGGGTTTGCGATCTCTTTGTAGTAAACGGACATGCTAAAACGCGGCGTGTATTGAGATTCGCACATAATGGCGAAACAATTCTTTGCGCAGTGAGAATCGGTTTTGTTCAACTTGTGGATTGTTAAAGCCTAACTGACCACGATAAACATCAA
>NVSI01000089.1 GCA_002401195.1 Alphaproteobacteria bacterium | reverse complement strand
GAGTCACATTTGGGCCAGGAACAATAATGATGATGATTGAGAAAACAATGAAACTTAAATAGAGGTCAAAGGACATGGAGGTACCTTTTGCAGGCGGAAGGGTCATTCAATCGCGACGATATACACCTTGCTACCGCCCGGCAATACCCTCACGTATTTCTCCATTAAATTGGAGACCGGGCGAATATATTGAAGAACAAATTCCTCTAATTATTGAAACACAAACTCACCTTTTCAAATGTGTAAAATTGTTATTTCCAATTTTGTAAATTTGCACGGTTGCATTGTATTGACTTATCAATTAATATTCAACCTACCGTTACATATTTAGCGCGAATTCGTACAAATTCTACTGATTAATTTCAATATCAGTCATTAAAACGAATTTATTACGCAAAACAGAATCCGATCATACAGCCCTAAGGAGCAGTTAGTTGGCGTGCTCTTCGTCGTCCAAACGCCATAAAACAATTTTAAACTGAATATCAAATTATCATATCAAGAAAAATATCAACCATAAATACGAGGATATAAAATGAAATATATACCCATAATCGCAGCTATGGCTGCATTGTCGGCTGCCATGATTTCCACTCCGGCCTCCGCCGGCAAGGGTGCAGTGACCCACGCTTGCATTTTTATGGCCCAACCCCCGCGAGATGCTATTACTGGAAAGCACGTGCCGACGATCTTTAAATTCACCACAGAAGCTTCGCAAGCCATGAATGATTCCGGCAAGAATGCAACACTTACAGTAACATCCGCAGGCGTCACGTGTGTCTCGGTGGGATATGTTGAAGGTAATGCATCTATGTTTCGCGGGAGACCTGAATGGGTGCTTAGCTACTCAGGCACAGGAAATGGTACAGTCTTTTCCGGTTCTGTATCAGCAGCTTGGGAGGCTGGTACAGGCGTTACAATATTCAATGGGGTAGAGAGCGCTTCAGTCAACATAAGCCCCACAGTTTCCACAAACCGTTCGATCAATTTTAATGGCCAGGGTCCGGTTTATTTCGTTTTCAAACCCAACGTCAACTAAAGAACCAAACAAAAAAGGTGACTTGCATGCACTCAAATAGAAGGGCGGTAAAAAATGTCGAACTATCTTGGATCAATGGCTCTAAACTCTGCATCGCAGCGTTTAGTTTCGATAGGAAAACAAAGTGGAAGCCTCAATATTAAACTGGATTTGCTTTCCCGTCCTTCAATTTCACTACGCCCGGCTTTCAATTTACGGCTAATGTACAATGCGGGTACAAAGGGTACGTTCGGCCTGCCGGACAATTGGCTGTTTGACTTGCCGTTTATTGTCCCGGGTGAATACCTGCATTGTTCAATTGGCACTTTTTTGATTGACCCCTATTGGAGCGATAATTTGGGGTATAAATCCGGCATTCGTTACCAAAACAATCACAGTATTTTTTTCGAAAGCTTCGATCAACCTCAACCATTGCGAGATCGACCTAATCTCATGTACGCCTTTCAGTTAAAGTTACAGCATGGGCGAAAGCAATTTTTCGATATAACCGGAAAAATAATTGCCGAATGCGACCGATTTGGATCATACATTTATTTTTACTACGAAAATAATGAAGCTGAACCTGACAACGCCCGCTTGAAGGTAATCGTAGATACATATGGATGTGAAACAAAATTCGCCTATGAGGCTTTCGATATATTTATTACCCACCCAAACAATGGGCAAAGCACGATAGAATGCAATTCCTCAGGGATTACTCACTACCGAAATTGTGTAGGCTGGGGCGCAGATTTCCAGTACATCCATCGCAATGGCCTGAATATCATAGACCGGATAACATTCACAACCGGTCTGACAAGCTATTGTACATACACCGATATTCACTATCAAGACAACTCCGGCAAAGTGGGGGCGTTCAATGCGGTTAGTGAATATTGGCAGAAGGATTACAATGACAAATTGCTCATGTCACGCAACTATACGTATGGCCAATACTCTCATGGATGTTCGTTTACGGGCAAAAATGCGGGATGTAAACTGACAAACAATACCGACGCGCTTATGGACAGCAACAACGTTAACTATTTATACGACGTAGCAGTTGATCATTTAGATAGCTATGGTGTACGTCAAAGCCAGGAAGTTAGTTTTTACAACTTTTTGCACGGCCTAGATCGATCTGTCGCTTATATAAGGGACACTTCAGGCAACATGCAATTGTCGCGATCTGTTCAAAACACATTTGATTTTATTATAGATCAACACGCCCGGGCGACAAATTTTTCATTGCCCTCCAAAATCCAAACCTACGTTCACGATCTTAATTCTGGTTCGAAACGCCTCAATACACAAAAGACAGTACAATACAATTCTTCCGGCAATAAGACTTCCCAAAGCAGCAGTACATATGATCCATTAAGCGGAACGATGGTTTTGCGCAATTTGAAAGAATGGACATATTTCGGTACAAACTGGGGCGGTCAGCTGCCCAAAAGTTATCGTCTGACCGACAAAATTGAAGGCGATATTAGCAGTTTTCAGTACTCCATGACCAGCGATCAACGCAACATTGCTTTCAAAACACATCAATTCAAACCTAGCGGACAGGCAGCACAAGACTGGAAAGTCGTTGCATACACATTTGACCAACAGGGCCGAAAAACATCATCAACCCTGAAATGGTGTGAGGGTGCCGACAACCCCAATGTAGATTTGAAAGAAAGTTGCACCAAAAAAAGCTATGATTTCGATCCAGCGCAAGGCGCACTGACGATCACAACCACCGGTGCCAAAGAACAGGTAAGAAAAACCACCTACGACATCCGTTATAACAAAGCGCGCCGGATCAGCCATATAAATCCATTGGGTGGTCAAGCCATATGGACCATGGATAAGGCGGGACGCCGGATTAGCCATACCAGCATCTCGGGATTAGTATCCACCTGGGCATATAAATCTTACGACAAGGATACACAGAACACCGTCACGAAAACCCGGGCCGACGGTCAGGTCATAATAACAAGTTTTGACGATCGGGGCCGAGCAATTGAACGCACGCTAACGGCTGCCGGGGCCACATCTATATTGTGGTCAAAAACCTATGATATCAATGGAAAAATTAGTGAATCCACCAATGGGCTGGGTCAAAAAACAAGCCGTAGCTATGACGGATTGGGTCGGTTAATATCCAGTGTAGACGCATTTGGCAATCAGCGTTTGATCACTCGCGACGATATGAGTGCAAGTACCACCACACATGTGAATGGACAGTTCCGCAAAACAATCATAAATGAACCCGGCGGGCGCGCGTTGAGCAAAACAACACAGGCCGCAGATCCCTCCCAATGCAAAGTCGTCGTATCAGGCTTTAATGGCGTGGGGCACCAAACAAGGCAGGACGTTTATCAAAAGACAGGTGACGGCGGTCAAACATACTTGCGTGAAACCAGTTATCAATACGATCCTGCTGGTAAAATATTAAGTCGCTCGGTGAAAAACCCGTCCAGCAACGGGATTACTCGCACAACCACCTATCGGCGAGACTTGTTAGGTAAAGTATTTCAACGTTTGACCCAGGGAGTCAATGCATTAGGGGTCAAGGAAAATTGGGCCAGCGAAAAATTCTATTCAGATGCGTCCGGACGGATCACCGAGGTAGTCGACCAACAGAATAATGTTCATACTTATCAATACAACGGCCTTGGCAAGGTCACCAAAGAAACCCGGGCCGACAATATTTCATTTGCGTATAAATACGACTTATCAGGACGACCGTTAGATCAGACCGGACCAGGATACAACCGGCAATTGGAATATGATCATTACGGCCGTTTAAGCAGGTTAACCGAAGCATCCGAATATTTCGAATATTCTTACGATGAGTATGGGCTCATCAAAAAAACGACTAATTCACTGGGGGAGATATTTACATTCGAACGCAACTCTC
Source organism: Alphaproteobacteria bacterium (assembly GCA_002401195.1). Classification (GTDB taxonomy): domain Bacteria; phylum Pseudomonadota; class Alphaproteobacteria; order Micavibrionales; family UBA1664; genus UBA1664. The sequence goes on along the minus strand of NVSI01000089.1, from coordinate 2,872 downwards.
TGCGCCAGATCAAGACCCGGACTGATCCGAACAGCCGGACAATTGCATTCGGCTATAATGATCATAACCAACTGTCCAGCAAAGCCAGCGATTCACTCAAAGAGAATTATTCCTATCATTCCGATGGTGTACATAAAGGCAAACTGGCTCAATTAAAATTAAGTGGATTGAGCGAAGCGCAATATATGTATTTTTATGACGGTACAGGATCTGTGAATGAGATCCAGGTTCTGCAGAGTGGCAACGAAGTCTACAGCGCGACAACACAGCGCGACGTCATGGGACGGACGTTTGAAATTTTGCAGAAAGTTCCGGCCCGGACATATAAACAGACACAGTCTTTCGATGTTTTGAACCGGTTGATCGCGCAGAATTGCGAGGACGGTCCGGAATCGCGCACGCTGCAATTCGGATACGATATAAACGACAACATCATTTCACGTGGCGAAGACGGTACGAAGAAAATCTATGCTTACAGCACGATTGGGCAGCTGCAGGGAGACGGAATTACGTATGATGCATTGGGCCGCATGACCAATGATGGTCTTGGGCTGACTATAACCTATGACAGCCTCGACCGGGTGACATCAACAAATTTATCCGGGGCCAAACCTGTCACATACACCTATGGGCCAGACGGGTTCCTGGCAACTCGTGCAGATGCCGCAACCGGATTAATTATCCGCTTTTATCAACTGGGGGGGCAAGTGGTCAGTCAAAAGACAATGACGTCGCCACACATCAGTACCTGGACACACTTTTCCCTCAGCAATGGCAAATATATTGCAGAGGAACAGGGTGATAAGTCGCGCCTGATCATTCCGGTTATGGGGTCGAGCATGGCCAGTGTTGTCAATGGCAAAGTTGATCTTCATAAATATGACCCTTACGGAAAGCCCGTGGAAAAAAATTCCGCCTCATTTGGGTGGAAACAGGAATATTGCGATCCCGGCAATGGCCTGGTTTATCTGCGTGCTCGGTATTACCATCCTGTTTTGATGAGCTTCATAAGCCGTGATACATGGTTGACCGCTAATCGATACGGGTTTTCAGCGGGAAACCCGATTGACCTGTCGGATCCATCCGGGCACTTGCCCGGCTTTTGGGACTCCGTGTGTGGATTTTTTTGTCCCTGCTTCGGAAATCGGCAGGGTCAAGTCCACCCCGATGGGAACGGCAACATTAACGAACTCAACGGCGCAGAAAATGTTGAACAAATGGTAAATCCCAACGCACCTGAAGCCGACGAGTTGAACGATAGCGTGAACAATGCCATTTTGCGGACGGAATCATATATGGAAGTTGACGTACCCAGAAATGAACCACTCGATCTTGATCCATTTCAATGGCCCCCGGCTCAACCTTTAGAACCTGCGCCAGTTGGACCTGATGACCCTCTGCCATATCAACCCAATGTACCTCTGGAAGACCCAAATGATGATTTCGATCAATATTTTGAAGACGGAAATGGCGGAAATCAGGCTGTGAACGAAGGGGCTCAAGAAGAAGATTTAAATGATAATCAAGGCGAGCAAGGAGAAAATGTAGATGCTGAACTTCCCGAGCAAAGTGGCCCAGCAGATGCCGGTGGCGATGCTGTTGCAGAAGGAGGCGGAGAGGTAGCGGCGGAAGGAGGCGGAGAGGTAGCGGCGGAAGGAGGAGTTGGTGTAATCGAAGACATTGCAGCGGATGCGATTATTGCATTAATCTTTGTTCCAAAATAATAATGGACAATTGCGGTATTGTATTGTGACTTCAAACAATGTGAATTGGCGCGTCCGGGTCCAGGGGGAAATCTGGCAAGAAGATTATTACTGTTTCCTGCTCCCTAACTCTTTCAGGAATGCGGACAATATTAGCGATTTTGACCGGTTTCTGCGGGTTACTGCGCAAATCGGAACCGAGTATGAAAACCGCTCCGGGCATATACTTACCATGTTGGCCGTTGCACAATGCGAAGGCATAAAGCCCAGATAAATCCCGGCTTCCACCAGCAATAATTCGTCCACAAACGAACTTTTGCCTAAAAATATGCTTTAGGTCTGGATGGAATTCACAATCTGGAAATAAACATGACCCAATCCGCACCACGCCTGGTAATCGAAATCCCTCTGTTGTTGCTACTGGCTCTGTTATGGGGCTCATCCTATCTGTTTATCAAAATTGCTGTTGCTGAAATTCCTCCAATCACGCTGATCGCGTTCCGCGTCACCATTGCCTCCCTCTTCCTTGGAACAGTGATGATCATGAAAGGCGAACGCTTGCCAAGGGATCTGAAAACCTGGCGGATGTTGTTGGTTCAGGCAATGTTTCTTGCCATTGTTGCCTGGACTGTCCTTGCCTGGGGTCAACAATTTGTCGATGCGGGTTTGGCCAGTGTGCTGAATTCAACAGCGCCGATATTTGTGTTTTTTATCACTCTGGTTATTACCCGGCACGAAGCAGTCAGTGGCCTTAAACTGTTTGGAGCAGTTCTCGGTGTAGCCGGTGTATCATTGATCATGGGCGTTGAAGCACTGAACGGTCTGGGCGAACAATTGGCGGGGCAAATTGCGGTCCTGTTTGCGGCCGTTCTTTATGGATGCTCGGCAGTATATGGTAAAAAATTCTCTCATTTGTCTCCGGTGGTAACGGCAACCGGCACCATGATCTGGGCAGCAATCTGGCTGATCCCTGCAAGTTTGATTGTAGATCAACCCTGGACTTTACAGGTATCAAACAGGGCAATGCTCGCCGCGTTTGTTTTGGCAATTTTCTGCACGGGCGGCGCGCTGCTGCTTTACTTTCGACTTGTCGTGACGCTTGGCTCAATGGGTGTGGCCAGCCAGGCCTATCTTCGGGCAGGTGTCGGCGTAATGCTTAGCGTGGTTCT
>NVSI01000088.1 GCA_002401195.1 Alphaproteobacteria bacterium | reverse complement strand
ATTAAATCGATTTTAAAATTATTGTTGCACCTTTTATTAGTTTTTCACCAGCATTAATAGACTGTTCAATTACTTTTCCACTGCCATTGAATTTGACTTTCAATCCAATATTTTCTAGTAAAGGGATGGCGTCCATAGCCACCATCCCTTTTACACTTGGGATTGAATTAAATTCCTTGTTAGAAATGGTATAGTAAGAATTAAAGCTGTTTTGAACAGTCCTAAATTCAGGTATTTTTTTCTTGATTTTATTTATAATGTGGTTTGATGTGTAAATTTTTTGTGCAATATCTTTAAAAACCGGGCCTGAAACATCGGCACCATAAAAACCAGTTTTGGTATCTGGCTTATGAATAACCACAATGCATGAATATTTTGGGTTTTCAGCAGGAAAATAGCCCGTAAATGACGAAATATATCTTTTGTTCGATGCCCAATCGTCAAACCAATATTCAGTACGCACAGTACCTGTTTTTCCAGCCATTGAAAAGTCTTCAGAATAAATATTATGGGCAGTACCATGTTCTTTTTCTACAACATTTTTCATGTCCCAAGGCGCAAGGAATTGCCCTTTTTTAACATTAATGACCGCGCCCGTTTGGGCCGCCGCAACCAATAAATCCGTCTGTCGACAAAGGAAGGCCGGAATTTGCAATACATCAACATGATTGGCAACAATGGCGCATTGTTCGGCCGTGTGAATATCCGTCAAACACGGCACATCAAATTGATCCCGCAATTCGTCAAACACGCTCATCGCCTTTTCCAGTCCAATCCCGCGTGTCGCCGTTAAACTTGTTCGGTTCGCCTTGTCATAGGATGTTTTATAGATAAACGGGATATTGAGACGCGTGGTGAGTTCTTTTAATTGCTCACACATCATCATCGCGTGATCACGGCTCTCCATCTGGCACGGGCCTGCGATCAACGCAAATGGGTTGTTATTGGAAATTTCGAGATTTTGGACTTTAATTGTTTTCATGGATTACGTTTTACCATGAAGCAATCATTAAACCAACCGTGATTGTTTAATCGCGGCCTCAATAAATGAGACGAACAATGGATGAGGATCAAACGGTTTGCTTTTCAGTTCAGGGTGATATTGAACCCCAATAAACCATGGGTGATCCGTATATTCACATGTTTCAGGCAATGCGCCATCGGGTGATGTCCCTGAAAATTTTAAACCGCAAGCCTCAAGTTGTTCACGGTAATTCATATTCACTTCAAAACGATGCCTGTGGCGTTCTTCGATCTCTGTTGAGCCATAAATGCCCGCGATTTTACTATCTTTATCAAACACACAAGGATACGCGCCAAGACGCATCGTCCCGCCAAGGTCGCCTTCCTTGCGGCGTGCTTCAACTTCATCACCTTTCATCCATTCAGTCATCAAACCAATAAGGGGCGTTCCCTGCCCTTCGGAAAATTCCGTAGATGTTGCATCCGTAATGCCTGCCAAATTACGAGCAACCTCTAAGACCGCCATCTGAAGACCGAAACAAATTCCGAAATACGGCACGTTATTTTCACGCGCAAATTGCGCCGCCTTAATTTTTCCTTCGGCGCCGCGTTCGCCAAATCCACCAGGGACAAGGATCCCATCCACGCCCTCCAAATGATCGTTCGGATTATCGCTATCAAAGACTGAGGCCTCAACAAATTTAATATGAACCTTTGTTTTATTTGCAATTCCGCCGTGGATTAAAGCCTCGTTCAACGATTTATACGCATCCGCCAAATTCGTGTATTTTCCAACAACGGCAATTGTCACTTCGCCTTCTGGTTCTTTGATTTTACGAACAATTTCTTTCCATACGGATAGATCAGGCTCTTTCCCATCATTCAATCCAAAGCAATCCAGAACTTGTGTATCCAATCCCGCCGCGTGATAGGACAGAGGCACTTCATAGATTGTTTTCACATCCAACGCAGGGATAACTTTGTTTTCATCAATATTACAAAAGAGGGAGATTTTGCGAAGCTCATCTTCTGGAATTTCACGATCAGARCGACACAGTAAAACTCGCGGACGAATCCCAAGCCCCATTAATTCCTTCACTGAATGTTGAGTCGGTTTTGTTTTTAATTCTCCTGCCGCTGGAATATACGGCAATAACGTCGTATGAATATATAAAACACGATCGCGTCCTAATTCATTCCCAACCTGACGGATGGCTTCTAAAAATGGTAAGGCCTCGATATCGCCGACCGTTCCACCGACTTCAACCAAAATAAAATCGGCGCTGCCGTCTTTATCCAATACAAAACTTTTAATTTCATTCGTGACATGCGGGACAACCTGAACCGTTGCACCCAAATAATCGCCGCGGCGTTCCTTATCCAATACATTTTGGTAAATGCGCCCCGTTGTTATGTTGTCCGCTTGTTTCGCATGAACACCCGTAAATCGCTCATAATGCCCCAAATCAAGATCCGTTTCCGCGCCATCATCGGTCACGAAAACCTCACCATGTTGAAACGGGCTCATCGTGCCGGGATCGATATTTAAATAAGGGTCAAGCTTACATAAACGAACTGAATAACCACGCGCTTGTAACAGCGCACCAAGTGCGGCAGAACCGAGACCTTTTCCGAGGGAAGAAACCACGCCGCCTGTAATAAAAATATATCTGGACATGGAAGTATTGAATAACAGAGTTCGAATAAGTTAGAAAGAGGAAATCATGAAAAACTACACAGTTTTCTTTTTTGGCTGGGACACATCCGCATCACGAATGTAAAAGGCCTCTGGCGCTCTTGTCTCCAAGTCCGCTTTGCACAGGGTTTGAGCGACCGCGCTTAAATCAATCATATCCTGTTGATGGGCGTTTTCGATCGCGCCATGTTCATCGACAAAGCGCGACACGGCATCCCCTGTCACAATTGCATTTGGATGGGCGTTCACGAAATTCGAAATACCCTCTGTTGGAATACATTGCGGTTCGCTCAACGCTTTATGAGCAGAATTTAAAAGCTGAACGTAATAGTCGGATCGCTTTGTCTCAACCAAGACAAGGCGGTCTTTGCCCCCTGAAACCCCGCATGAAAATGATTGAAATGAGCTTATCCCCTTCACTGGAATATTCAGAGTGAACCCTATAAATCGCGCCGTCGTTAGGCCCACACGAAGTCCCGTAAAAGATCCTGGTCCAACCGTTACAAACACATGTTGAACATCGGAAGGCTTTCGACCGTTATCCGATAGTAATTTTTCAAAAATAGGAATAATAATTTCTGCGTGTCCGCGTTCGATCGGCTCTTGATGGATGGCAATAATTCTACCTTCATCAGCGAGGGCAACATTGCATCCTTTTACGGCTGTATCGATAAAAACAAACATTAAAGTRACACTTTAAATAATCTGTCGAACTTCTTCGACCTCTGGCACAAAATGCTTCATCATATTTTCAATTCCATCTTTTAACGTCATTGTCGCCGATGGACATCCCGCGCACGCGCCGCGCATATGAAGGAACAAAACACCGTCTTCGAAACGATCAAAGACAATATCACCGCCATCATTTGCCACCGCTGGACGAATGCGTTCATCTAAAATCTCTATAATTTGCGCGACAATAGGATCATCACTTTGAGTCCCCGCATCCATATCAACCGCATCGGCGTCAACAATGGGTAAACCGCTCATCGCGTGATCCATAATCACGGCCAAAACGCGCGCCTTTAAGGTGTTCCAGTCGGATGTTTCATCCTTTGTCACGCTGATGAAATCTTTCCCTAAATACACGCCCGTCACATCGCCAATTTCAAAAAGCATCCGCGCCAGAGGTGACGATTTCATCGCTTCTTCGGGCGTTCTAAAATCAAAGCTCCGCAAGGGGGACACTTCGGTTCCCGGAATGAATTTAATGGCGTTTGGGTTTGGGGTTACTTCGGTTTGTATAAACATGGTTTTGTTTTACTCCTCTTCATCCATCATTTCAAGGGCAGTAATGGCCGGAAGATCTTTTCCCTCTAGCCATTCCAAGAATGCACCACCCGCCGTTGAGACATAAGTCATATCGTTAACGACTCCCGCCTTTGCCAAGGCCGCGACTGTATCGCCCCCGCCTGCAATCGTTTTAAGGCTTCCCGCCTTTGTTAATTGCGCCGCATAACGTGCAATATCATTTGTCGCGCCATCGAAAGGTTCGATTTCGAACGCGCCCATCGGACCATTCCATACAAGGGTCTTACATTGTGAGAGCAACGATTTTATCGCCTCAACACTTTGGCTTCCTGCGTCCAAAATCATACGATTTTCAGGAACGGCCGTCATTGGAACTTCATCATATACAGCGCCCGCCTTAAATTCTTCTGCGGCCTTTCCATCCATCGGCAACATAATGGAACACCCTGTTTCTTCGGCCTTTTCAAAAATCGAAAGGACTTGATCTTTCATGTCTTTTTCGCATAAAGATTGCCCCATCTCCGCGCCAAGCGCGTATAAAAATGTGTTCGCCATTCCACCGCCAAGGATCAAGATATCAACTTTTTCAACGAGATTATAAAGAACATCTAGCTTCGTTGAAATTTTCGCACCGCCAACAATGGCCGCGACAGGGCGTTCTGGTTCACCAAGAGCATCGTTTAACGCGTCCAATTCTTTTTCCATCGCAAACCCCGCATAAGATGGCAAAGCATGAGCGAGCCCCTCAGTTGACGCATGCGCACGATGAGAGACAGAAAACGCGTCATTAACAAAAATATCAGCATGACCGCCCGCTATCTTCGAAACAAAATCAGGCGTGCAGGCCTCCTCCCCTTCATAAAAACGAACATTTTCCATTAATGTGATTTGAGTATCCGACCCCTTTGGATCAATCAGGCAATCATCAATGAACCCAACAGGCACGCCCCATTGTTTTTCCAAAACGGACGGTAAAAAAGACAAAGAATACGCCATATCTTTTTGTCCTTTTGGGCGGCCAAAATGCGACAAAATCGCAACATTCGCGCCTTTCTTTTTCAAGGCCAAAACCGTTTCTTTCGCGCGGTCAATCCGCGTTGTATCCGTCACATTCCCCGCATCATCAACAGGAACATTCAGGTCAAGACGCAACAGGATAAGTTTTCCTTTTACACCTTTTAAATCATTCAAAGTTTTCATCGTCTTTTCTTTCTTTTATCGTATCGATCGGGCGTTATCAGTGGCCATCAAAAGTCGATCCCGAATTGCGGGGTCAAGGGAGGAATGCCCACCATCAGGGACAACAATATAATCGGCCTCAGGCCATTTTTTATGAAGTTTATAGGCGGATTCAAGCGGCGTAATCATGTCGTATCGACCATGAATAATAACACCTGGAACATGACGAAAATTTTCAACTTTATCTAAAATAACGCTCTCATCTGTAAATACGTGATGAAGGTAATAATGCGCCTCAAGCCGCGCCAAAACCCACGCCGTGTTCTTTTGATCTTTCGTCGTGATCGTTCTAAATTGTGGATATAAAGTTGCACAGGCCCCTTCATAATCTACCCATTGCAGGGCTGCGTTTATGCGCTTCTCCTCATCCTCAGATGCCAAAGCCACATTGTAATTTTTCAACAAATCTTCGCCGCGTTTTTTTTGAAAACGATCCCACACCTCGGGGAACACGCGGCGCATGCCGTTTATAAACCAATCAATATCTTTTGGCGTGAATAAAGACACGCTTCGAACGATCAAACTGGCGCATGCCTCTGGATGTTCCGATGCATAAAGCAACGCCAAAACCGCGCCCCACGACCCGCCGAACACATGCCATTTCCCTATTTTTAATGTCTGGCGCAATATTTCAATATCGGAAACAAGGTGAGACGGCGTATTATTTTCGACCTCTCCCAATGGTTGGGAGCGCCCGCACCCGCGCTGGTCAAAAATAACAATCCGGTAAAAATCAGGATCAAAAAAACGACGCATGTCATGGCTTGCCCCCTGCCCTGGCCCACCATGTAAAACAACCACAGGAACCCCATCAGGGTTCCCGCATTGTTCCCAATAAATGGTATGAATGTCATCAACCTCTAAATACCCGGTCGCATACGGTTTGATTTCAGGGTAAAGCTTACGAAATGCCATTACTTCTTTTCCTTTTCAATCACCCGAAGCTGTGAGGGATGAAAAATTTCAATATAAGGGCCGTTATATTCACGAAGCCATCCCCGCACGCGGACTGTTTTTCCCGACCATTGCATCGGGTTACCGCCTGCCTTTGCAAAGGCGCGCCGCCGCGCGGAATCAATCGCGATCGTAAAATCCGTTTTCCAGTCGCGTTCAAAATTAAGATAAATCGTATTATTACGCGTTAGAATTTTTTCAATTTTACCTTCAACAATGGCAAATCGATCTTTTAATGTTTTCGCCTCTTCATCCGTTACAATCGACCATTTCGGATCGGCCCAAAATCCAGATTTACTCGCGCGCGCTTTATCTTCGGATGCGTATAAAACATCTGCAAATTCAAAATGACTTTGTGATGGGTATAAAAAGGCCAACCCTTTTTMAATCATATCTTTTTGTATCCACAAACCGTCATCGCGTTCGATAAAGGCCTGAACATGCCCCATGCTGTTAAGTTGCCCGCGTTTTTGATCACGAATTTGATAAATTTTTTTAAGATCATCAAATATTCCTTGATTAATAATTGATTTCCTTTGGCATAAGCTTTCCAGTCAATGAGTTTCGCAGAGTCTTCTTTTGTATATTGTCGGTGTCCTTTAAAAACAATCTTTTCTTTTGTTTGAGAAGACATCGCATTTTTTGTTAAATACTGAGTCTGGTTTGTGCTTAAATTATTGCCTAAAGGGTTAGGGTAAATATAAAAACTAAGATTAAACTATTATTATCAAGTGCTAAGCCTGTATATTTTGTTCCTCCTGCTAATCCATAAGTGCTAAAATAACTAAGTCTAATAGC
>NVSI01000087.1 GCA_002401195.1 Alphaproteobacteria bacterium | reverse complement strand
GATCATCAGAGCACCAGACACTGACCGTTTTCTTCATGTCTGACGCCCCCTTAAGCGGCATAAATACGTACCTGACCTGCACATCGTTTTCCATATAATCGGGTATTTCACTATGAAGCTTTCTGCAATATGGACAGTCGATATCGGTTATCACCGTTATTGTGTTTTTTACATTATAAATAAGGAAAAATCATGACACATCGCCCATCCAAACGCCAACTTGATGAAATGCGCACCATTTCAATTGAAACGAACGTCACAAAATATGCCGAAGGATCATGCATGATCAAATGCGGCGATACACATGTTTTATGCACGGCAAGTGTCGAAGAAAAAGTCCCAGGGTGGATGCGTAACACAGGTAAAGGATGGGTCACGGCGGAATACGGTATGTTGCCGCGTTCAACGCATTCTCGTATGGATCGCGAGGCCGCGCGCGGAAAACAATCGGGCAGAACTCAAGAAATTCAACGCCTTATTGGTCGATCGTTACGCGCGGTTGTGGATATGAAGAAATTAGGAGAGCGCCAAATTAAAGTCGATTGTGATGTGATTCAGGCCGATGGCGGAACGCGCACCGCATCCATTACGGGCGCTTATGTTGCCTTGAGTTTGGCCATCCAACATTTACAAGCCATTGGATTACTGTCCGAATCACCAATTACAGACAGCATCGCCGCGATATCATGCGGGATTTACAAAGGGGAATGTGTTCTTGATTTGGATTATGCCGAGGATTCAAATGCCGAAGCGGACGCGAATTTTGTTCTAACAGGTAAAGGCGGTATCGTTGAAATTCAAGGAACGGCCGAAGCCGACCCATTCAGTGAAGAACAATTCACACAATTGATGACGTTAGCGAAAAAAGGATGCGTGGAATTGGTTGAGGTTCAGAATAATGCTCTTTCCGTCTAAAATCGTTCTTGCCACGCATAATGCGGGGAAGGTTGCGGAATTTCAAAAATTACTTGAACCGCTCAATGTGAAAATCATTGGCGCTGGGGATTTGGGTTTACCCGAACCTGAGGAGACAGAAGACAGCTTCGAAGGTAACGCATTGTTAAAGGCGCGTCACGCATGCGAAATTACGGCGATGCCGTGTTTGGCGGATGACAGCGGTCTGGCGGTTACGGCTCTGGATGGCGCACCGGGAATATATTCCGCGCGCTGGGCAGGGGAGAATAAAGATTTCGATATGGCCATGAAAAAGGTGTGGGATGATATTGGTGATAACACCGATAAATCGGCGCAATTTGTGGCTGTTCTGGCGCTTGTTATGCCGGATGAACGAGAATTCGTTGCCCGCGGTGAAGTACAGGGAAATCTTTGTTATCCATCGCGTGGCGACCATGGTTTTGGATATGACCCGATCTTTATGCCAGAAAATGAAGCGCAAACCTTCGCGGAATTAGGCGCAGCAGGAAAGTCAAAATATTCCCACCGCGTTCGCGCGTTTAACCTTTTAAAGGCGATGGTCACGTCTAATCGTCATTGCGAGGAGTAAAACGACGAAGCAACCTAAGATCAAACTATCTTATTATACAAATCTTTCCAGGCAGGGTTAAATTGATTTATCAATCTGAGTTTTTTGATACGTGATCCGCCTTTTATTTGTTTTTCTCTCGAAATTGCGGCATTCATATCTTCAAATAGATCGTAGTAAACGAGCATTTTACAATGATGCCGACCTGTAAAGCCGTTCGTTAATGTTTTGTGTTCATGAACACGCTTTATCAGATTGGATGTGACACCCGTATACAAAGTTCCATTTTCTTGACTGGACATAATATAAATAGCAGGTTGTTTCATGGTCTTGCCTTTGGATTTCTTCGTCGCTTTACTCCTCGCAATGACGGTTTTTACCGCCCTCTGATCGACTTTAAAACGATTTTAACAATCTCGCGGCCGATAGAGGATGATAGCGTTCTTAAAACCTGTTTCACTGCGGTTTCAACATAGCCCATGCGTTTTGATGTTTTCTTTTTCTTGGCCGTGCCTAAGATCGTTTGATTTTCGTTTGCAGCGATTTCGGCGGCCTCGGCGCGTTTCTTTTTCAAGATTTCATACGCGCTTTCCCGGTCGACGGCCGTATCATACATCGCGCCAACGGGGCTGGCCCCGCGAACGGCGGCGCGTTTTTCAGGTGAGCATGGCCCCAATTTTGAAACGGGGGGACGGATCATGGTTTGTTGAACCATGGATGGAATGGCCTTTTTCTCTAAGGTTGAGACCAATGCCTCGCCAATTCCCAGTTCGGTGATGACCGTTTCTGTGTCTAGATCAGGGTTTTTGCGGAAGGATTGCGCGGCGGCGCGGACGGTTTTTTGAGCCTTAGGCGTAAAGGCGCGCAGGCCATGTTGGATTTTATTTGCCAATTGCGCCAAAACGGATTCAGGGACGTCGCTTGGCGTTTGGGTGATGAAATATACACCAACACCTTTTGAACGGATTAATCGGACAACTTGTTCAACTTTTTCTAATAAAGCTTTTGGTGCGTCTTTAAATAACAAATGCGCCTCGTCAAAAAAGAAGACAAGTTTTGGTTTGTCGCTGTCGCCGGCTTCGGGTAATTCTTCGAATAATTCAGCAAGCAACCATAAAAGGAATGTTGAATAAAGTTTTGGTGATTGGATCAATTTATCGGCGGCCAATATATTTGCAATCCCGCGACCATCCAATGATGTGCGCATCATGTCAGAGATATTGAGTGCTGGCTCGCCAAAGAAATTATCAACGCCTTGCGCTTCGAGTGATAGAAGACCGCGTTGGATTGCGCCAACGGATGCTTTGGATACATTTCCGTACTCGGCAGATAATTCGGCGGCGCGGTCAGACACATTTACAAGAAGAGCGCGCAAATCTTTGAGGTCAAGAAGCGGTAATTTTTCGTCCTCTGCCAATGTAAAGACGATGTTTAAAATACCTTCTTGCGTGTTGTTTAAATCCAATAAGCGGGCAAGAAGGATAGGGCCCATTTCCGTAATGGTTGTACGAATGGGGTGACCTTGATCACCATATAAATCCCAGAACACAACGGGCATGGCTTGTGGGGCATATTCGTCTAAACCAATAAGTTCCGCACGTTTAACAAGGAAGTCTTCCATTTGTCCGTTCTCGCACATGCCAGAAAGATCGCCCTTCACATCCGCCATAAAAACAGGGACGCCCGCATTCACAAACCCTTCGGCCAAATTTTGCAATGTGACGGTTTTTCCCGTTCCGGTCGCGCCGGCAACAAGCCCGTGACGGTTTGCGTATTTGAGCTGTAAATATTGAGGTTCATTTTTGTGTGTTGATGAGCCAAGGTAAATTGCGTCTGTTTTAAGCATTTTTTTAATGTCCTTTTTTAAGGGCTATATTTTATACGAGAGTGTCGTCCAATGTTCCGTTTGCGTCCATCGCGTGGATGTCATCGCATCCACCGATATGAACATCATCGATGAAAATTTGAGGCAATGATTTTGACCCGCCTGTGCGTTTGATCATTTTTGCGCGGGCGTTATCGTCGCCTTGGATCATATATTCCGTGTAATTCACACCTTTTTCATCCAATAAGGCCTTTGATTTTGTGCAAAATGGGCATGTCGCCCATGTGTAAATTTCTACCTTTGCCATTTGTTCATTCTCCATTTAATGTGTTTGTATAAAAAAGAGATAGCAGTTTATGACACAAAATAAAATCACAATYATTGGCGCAGGCATTCCAGGGGTAACGGCCGCGTTGCTTTTGGCCGACTTGGGATGCGATGTAACGATTGTAGAGCAACGAAGATTGCCGACATCCGCCGATATAAAACCGACGACGCGCACGGCCGCCATTTGGAATGGATCGCTTGAGGTTTTAAAAGGGACGGGCGTTTGGGATGAATTCAAACCTCGGGCAACGGCGCTAAACGGATTGTCGATTATTGATGATAGCGCCTTTCCGCGCGGTGGGAACTCTATGGTCAGGCAGGATTTTAAGGCTCGTGAAATTGGACAAGAAACATTTGGGTATAATGTGCCTTTACTGGATTTAACAGTCGCCTTGGCGGATCACGCGAAATCTCATAAGGGTATAAAAATTATTGAAGGTGAAACAGTCACAAAAAACCATGACCTTATAACGGGTGCGGATTTGGTGATTGGATCTGATGGACGAAATTCATCCGTGCGGGAATGGTGCGGCATTCAAGTTTCGCAAAAAAAATATGATCAAAGTGCCATGACATGTGTGATTTCTCATACAAAATCGCACGAGAATACATCGACGGAATTTCATCGCTCAGGCGGGCCGTGTACTTTTGTGCCTCATGGTGAAAATCAAAGCGCGATCGTTTGGGCGGAAAACCACGCGGATGCGGATGCGTTTATGCGCCTTCCAAAAGATGCGTTTATTCATGCAATTCAGGAGCGAAGCCGCGGTTTGTTAGGGACGGTCGATTTGGTTGTTGAGCCAGATATGTGCCCATTAATGACATTGCGTGCGGATCGATTAACAGCGCCGCGGACATTATTGATTGCAGAGGCTGCACATGTATTATCCCCTATTGGGGCGCAAGGGTTGAATCTTTCCCTTCGTGATGTCGGGGCGGTTTTGGATATGGTACGCAATGCATTGACGCTGGGGCAAGACATTGGTGGTGATACGGCCTTGGCAGATTATGAACGGGATCGCCGCGGTRATATGGGCTTGCGAACGCGTGGCATTGATGGGTTTCATACACTGGTTGCGAATGATAACCCGTTCCTTGCGCGGCTTCGGCGTTTGGGTTTAAAAGCGGTCGGCCTGCCGACACCATTGCGATCAATGGTGATGGAAAAGGGGCTTAACGTACGTTAAAAAATATATTTAAATCTGGTGAAGCGGTCGAGGGCCTTTTATTTTTCGTTTGATTTCTGGATCGATGAGGGTTTTAAAAAGGTCAAAAGCGATATCTGGGTTATTCTCTTTTGAAAGCTTTATTTCCTTGTAGGCGCCTTGTGTTGTATAGTAAGCGTCTATCTGTCCGTTGTTGTCATGGAGCATAATACCGACCGTGTCACCAGTTGGAGATGTGAATGTTGCAGTTAACGAAGTTTTGTCGTCATAGCAAACATCAACGGATGCGAGGTATTTTGATCCGTAACTGAATATTGGATGCAAGGAAAAGGCATAGTCTTCGATTTCTTTACGGAGCTTTTCTACGATGTTTTCGAGTGTTTCGTTTTTAATTTCTGCCGCGTTATTGAACTTTTGAACAAGTACAGCAAATTCGCCATTTTTTGTTGCTAAGTCTAGACGTTTTTTTTCCCAATCTTGGCGATATTCGTCTGTGTCACGCATAATCATGTCTTTCTTTAAAATTTGTATATGCAATATTTAAACATAATTTAAGTTTCTGTCAAATTTCATTCTTTTACAACGCGGGCAACGGTCAAAACATTCACGGTGGATGCGCCACCATCCAGCAATGTTTGCGCGCATTCATTTAGGGTCGCACCCGTTGTGTAAACATCATCAATAATCAGGATGTTTTTATTGTCTATGTTTGCGCTTTTCTCTGGATGAATTTCAAAGGCGTTGCGGATGTTTTTTTTGCGTTCTTCGAATTTTTTATGCCCTTGGCTTTGTGTGTTTCGAACGCGTAAAAGAGCATCGGGAATATATGTTTTCTCAGGGTAATGGCGCATCAGATCGCGGGCGATAATGTCGGCTTGGTTATAGCGCCGTTTCAAAATGCGCATACGGTGAAGAGGGACAGGGATAATAATGTCGGCCTCGTCGATCAGAGATTTTCCCGATTGAAGCAACCATGGAGTAAAGGCCTTAACCGCGTGGAGTTGATCCCCATGTTTGAATTTCAGGATCATATCTCGACTGGCATCATTATAGGCCAAGGCCGAGCGCCCTTGATTATAAACGGGCGGGTGGTCAAGGCACGCCCCACATGTCGCGTCACCAGAATCGAAAGAAAACGGCGATCCGCATCGCGCGCAATAGGGATCATTGATAAAGGAAAGCTCGTGCCAAAACTCAGGGGATATCATTCCAATTTTATCCACGATGTCGCCTGTAATGGGACAGAGCGGGGGCAATAAAAAATCCACGGCCTTGCCTGCAATTTTCCGCACCTTGTCTTTGTCATATTTTGTTGATTTTGGTTGTAGTGTCATTGTGAATTATGATATATCTTCCGAAGAGTAAAACAAATAAGAAATAAACCTCTTGGATCCACGCGATTACATTCAAAGCCTCCCGCCTCACCGGTTATTAAGGGCAAAGCTTCTTTCCTCCCATTTAATATTAAAGGATGGCGCCGTCATTTATGATATGGGGTGTTATGATGGCGCTCTGACGGCGGCTTTGGCGGCACTTAATCCGTATCTTACATTTATTGGCGTTGATCGGAATGTGGGGAATGTCCAGGTCGCGAATGATCGTTTTAAATTTGATAACTTGTCATTTATCCATGATGACATTACGGAACTTGAAAATATCCCTGACAATTCGGCCGATGCGGTTATTAATGAACGGATTTTGGGCGTTGTTTATACGCGATCGGGCTATAATTCGGATAAGGTTCAAGACGCGATTGAAAATCAATTCCGAATTTTGAAAAAGAACGGAACGTATTTGCTTTATGATTACATCATGAAGCCCGAGGACGAATATGTCTTGATGGAATTTCCTGTGATGAAAGGAACGGGCTTTAAAACGCGTTCCAACATGAAGGGCGAGGATAAAAATTATCAAGGCGAACGCGATTGTGACGCCCTTGTCTGGTATTCGAAAAATGCACACCCGTCTAAAGGGAAAGGCGACGACTTTAAAGGATTCTTCCTAGAGGAAACTCCTGCAAAAAGACCGTTTACAAGGCTGTTTCGTCTGCCCCATCGGTGGGCTTATGAATTTACCTTACGTATGGATAATACGGATGTCCACATTGACGCGGCGCGCGGTGAATTTTCATGCTTAACGGTTGAGGATT
>NVSI01000086.1 GCA_002401195.1 Alphaproteobacteria bacterium | reverse complement strand
AGCGCGCGTTGGCAGATTTAACAAAGGAACATGGTCAACTTTTATAACCGCTCGTGACAAAGACTGTGATGGGTCAAACAAAGATTCCGCCACCCATTCCAACGCCGTTAAATCACCCGCTTTTGTGGCGCCCGCAATATGATAGAAATTGGCACGTGCGAAACTTTCCATCGGCTTGATCCGCCCCTCATGAAGGACAGGCCACGCCCCAAAATCAGATAGGCTTTGCGCCTTTGCGGGCAAGGACCCAAGAACCAAAAAACAAAATAGGATAAGCGCGCGTATGATCATAAGGTCACCCACCGCATGCGAATGGCGACGTGCAATATCAATCCAAACGCCAATAAAATTCCAGAGATATAAGGAAAGAGCCATCCCGTATTTTTGACAACACTCAACACAGAAACAGCATCGCCGCCATCATCCATAAATGTTGAGGCCTGATAAAATGTATAACCGCCATATCGAAATGGTTCATTCATGGCAATAAGCGCGGGCCAAACAACTGCGCCGTCCGTTACAACAACACGCGATTCATATTCACGTGGTTTATTTGTGCCCGGATACACATGACGTCGAAAACTTTGTAAGGAAATCTCAAAGGGAAGCCTACGCTCCGCACGATCCAATGTCACTGTATACCCATCAATTACATCCGATGTTTCGCGCCCTTCAAACACAATATATTCACCCCCGCCCACGCGGTAACTCACCCCCGCGACATTTTTCTCATTTTCAACCTGTGTCGGGATACAAACCAGTTCAGCCATCGCCGCCGCGCCGACACCATTATTATTGCCTAAATCCGCGCGAGGGCGAATCGCTGTATTCTCGCATGTTTGAGTGACTTTCATCTCAAACGGTAGATCCAGCGCGCCACGATCCAACACATCAAACGGCACCGCGATCACCTGATCTTCTTTTGATATAAATAACGCACGATCATGATAATCACGGATCACGCTTGCGCTCTGCCCCTCTTTCAATGCGACATACCCTTCATTCATAGTGAGGGATGTGAGGAGAGCGCCAACCATTAATAAAATAATCGAAAAATGGACAAGGTGATTTCCGATTTTTTCGCGTGTCCATGTGCTAAGAAAACAAAACTTACAGAGTAAATTTAGCGTCATAATTCCCAAAGTCGCATAACCCGCTGGAAAGGGAAATCCATAAAACCAAACGATAAAAGAGGAAAAATACGTCTGTTGCGCAGCATAAAGACCGATGTCTTTTTGTACAATTGTTCCAACGACAATCAAGAACATTAACCAAGGCAAGGTCCAAAATAAAATATCGGGGCGCCCCAATCGCCGACCCGTTTTTAAAATACGATCCATCAATGATGCGCGCATAACCTGCCTCTATTGCGTGGCGATATCGCGGAATACTGTATCGAAATCCTTTGGACGACCGCGGATAATGCGGATTTCACCTGTGCCTGCGCGATAGACAATAATCGGCGTCACATCAAACCCCCATTTTAATAAAATAGATTTGTTTTTTTGAACGGCGGTAACACTAATCCCCTCGGGCGCACTCAAGGCCGATTCATCACCATTGGCGTACCGTAAGAAACGATCCATCGGATTTGATCCAGCAAGCATCAACGCCGCTTTGCGTTCCGATACAGGGTCAAGGCCAATTGGCAGAGCGCGCACTTTCAATGAGCCATTATCGATTAACGGTTTTGCCTCGGCAATGAAACGTTGGCAATGTTGGCAATCCGGGTCAATAAATGCAAAAATTTCATGTTTTCCATTGGGTCCGAACGTCAACCAATTCGCGGAGCGAATATCAACAAACATTTCTTGCGCTGGGGTTAATGGTTCGTAACTGGACACAATTGATGTTGCCAAGGCGTTACTATCAAACGGTTCTTCTTTTGTAACTTGCGGTTTTGGCGCGGTTGATTTTGGCGTTGTGTTTTTTTCACCAATTTTACCTGTCATGGCAAACATTTCGTCCCCTTTTTCCGCGCGCAGTTGAGCCAGCTGACCATTTGTGATCATTTCGCCTGCTCCATCAAATAAAAGACCCATCACCATCGCGGATCCATCCTTTGTGACATAAAAATATTCTGGACGACCCTGGCGGATCAAAGACCATCCGTACAACCCTTCAAATTCCCCCAAATACATAACCTGCGATCCGCCAGCAACAGCATCAGCCAAAGGTTTGGGTAATTCTGGTCTTTGAGATGGGGTTTGTTTTAATGTTTGCGCCGACACAGAAATGGACGCAAAAACAATCATAGCCAAAGTAAAAAGGAGGTGTTTCATCAAAATAACTTTCATTCGTCTTTATATGAACAACAATTATAAAGCGGTTTTCATTGAATTGCCACAATCTTTCATTATATTGTAAGATGAATTTGTTCACATGAAGGAGAGAGCACAAAAATGAATCAGTTTAAAACACAAACCCAAACGGCAAGCACCACAACTTATGATGCTGGCCTGCGCGACCATTTCCGCAATGTCTATAATGTTATGTGCCTTGGCCTTTTCGTCACGGGCGCGGTGGCTTATGGTATTGCCAATTGGCCGGCCGCAATTTCATTATTATTTGGAACGCCCCTTAAATGGGTTGTGATGTTGGCCCCTATGGCCTTTATCTTTTTCGGATTTACGCGCAATGCCGTGATGAAGAAAACAGCCGGACAATTAAAAACATTATTTGTTTTGTTCTCTGCCACATTTGGATTGTCACTTTCGACGATCTTTTTGGCCTATACAGGCGCCGACATCGCACGCGCGTTTTTCATTACATCGGGAACATTTGCCGCCATGTCCGTTTGGGGGTACACCACAAAACGCGATCTCAGCGCACTTGGATCATTCCTGATTATGGGTGTTATTGGTTTAATAATCGCAATGGTCGTGAATATCTTCCTTCAATCCACGATGATGGATTTCATCATAAGCTCCATTGGTGTTTTGATTTACACACTGATGACCGCATATGACACGCAAAATATCAAAGCCAGCTATAGCGCATCTCACGGTGATGACGCGAACCAAAAAATGGCTGTGATGGGCGCTCTTGGCCTTTACATCAACTTTATCATGTTGTTGCAATTTATCCTGAGCCTTGTCAGCGGCCGCGATTAAAACGCAGGTTACATTTTAAGAGATAAAACAAAACCCGCCGTTACAAGCGGGTTTTTTATTTGACAAAATCTATTTTACTGTGTATCATTACGTCAAATAAAACAAACGGAGAATTAAAATGAATCTTGATCGCAAAGTAAACTCGGTAAAAGAAAATTTCATGAGTATGGCAGAAGACGACATCGCCTCCAGTGTCTGTCACTTTTTAGCCGGAATTACAGGTGGTGGAGCGGGTGTTACCGTTGCTATTGTTTCCGCTTTTAATGCAGCAAGCCTCCCTGATGCCGCCATAGATGGAATCGTTAACGGCTGCGTCGCCGCTATGATTGGGAGCGCGGGAGTTTACGGCACCGCTGCCGCCATGATTGGGGTCGGTGCCATAGGGAAAAACCTGACGGAACGCGGTATGCAGAAATTACGCCATCCGACAGCGCCTTAATCCGCCGTTACGATAATCGGTTCTTTGGCTTGCTCGATACGATCGCGCCCTTTTTTCTTGGCGCGGTATAACGCTTTATCGGATCTCTCGATCCAGTCTTTGACGGATTCTCCTTCGCCCAATTGGGCAACACCCATTGAAATGGTCACACTATTGATTGTTTCACCCGTGGCGCGGTTGCGGATTTCTTTGGATTTGACAGCCTCGCGCAAAATATCAGCGACTTTTAACCCATTTTCAACGGCTGTATCTGGCAATAAAATAACAAATTCTTCACCGCCATAACGACACGGTAAATCGCGACCCTTGACCCCATCGTGGAACGTGCGCGCAACAAGGCGCAGGACTTGATCTCCGATTTGGTGGCCATAGGTGTCGTTGAATGATTTAAAATGATCAATATCACCGATAATGAGGGTTATTGGTTGTTTTTCCTCGCGCGCCTCTGCCATCATGAGTTCAATTTCCATGTCGAATTTTTTACGGTTTGCAATGCCCGTCAAGCCGTCTGTGAACGCCTCTTTCCGAACAGATTCCATTTCGGTTTTTAACGCCTGCATCGTCGTGGATGATTTTTTCAATTTTTGTTCAAGTGATTGATTTTCGGACATCATTTTTTGCGTGTCCGACATCATATTATCAACCAGTTTCTTTAATTCTTCTGGGTCTTTTGTATTTGCAATTTTCGCACCCACAGATTCCAAAGACCCGCCGAAATGGTCGTTCGAAGACTGGATCGACGTAAACATTTCATCAACATCCGTTAATGTGTTGCCCACAATTTTCTCGGCCTTTTCCAATGTTTCTTTGGATTTATCAGAATTGAGCAAGCGACGGTGAAGTTCTTGGCATCTCTCCAACGTTAATTCAAAATTTTGCGACGTCATGATCTCAATCGAACGAACAACCTCGGCATTGTTTCCACTAAAATACGAAAACCACAATTCAAATACATCAGGAACCGCAGGCAAGCCTTCTTGGTCAATCCGCGCGAATGCCTCGGCGGCAAATTGTTTGGCCTTAACGGCTGATTGGTTATATTCGTCTTGCATATCTAATCCCGTTTGTACTTTATTTACGTTAAGGCTTCGTTAAATCCATTTCGATGATGGATCAAATTTTTGATCGGGGGCCTCTTTTAGTGCGGGCATAACCTCATCCAAACTCTCGACCACTATCATCAATTTCTCATCACCATCGCGCATGAAACCAGCCTTAATAATATGATTGATCATATCCAAAAACGGTGTCCAATATCCATTGATATTCGCAATAATAATCGGTTTATCATGGATGCCCAATTGGCGCCATGTCATGATCTCGCATAATTCATCCAATGTTCCAATACCGCCTGGTAAAATCAAAAATGCATCTGATTTATCAACCATCATTTGTTTACGCGTGTGCATTGTGTCCACAACGTGTAATTCCGTCAGGCCCTTATGCTGGACTTCTTTGCTTGAGATATGTTCAGGGATAATTCCGATCGCTTCGCCACCATTATCCATGACCGCATCCGCAATTAAACCCATCAACCCAACATGGCCGCCACCGTACACAAGCTGTACGCCTGCATCTGCCATTGTTTTACCCATCGTGGAGGCGGCGTTTCTGAAACTATCATCAACATTGCCTGATGATCCGCAATAAACGCAGAGTGATTTTATATCTTTCATTAGTCGCCTTTTCTTTCTTTATTTTCATCGTTTTTCGCCATCACTTTATAAGAATTTCCACCCTCATCAAGAGACAAAACAAACGACCCGCATTGTTTTGTTTGAACCGTTATAATCTGTGTGCATTGATTATCCGGGCTATCCGCGCCCTCGATTGGTTTGAACGCAGGTGCCGGCGTCATCACAAGGTCGGAGGAAATTTCGCAATCTTTCTCCTCACTAAAATTCAGGACATGAATCACAGGACGGCCCGTTTTATCACTGTCAGCGATGGCTGTGACATGGCTGTACGCGCCCGTAACATCTTCCTTCACGCCTTTAACGATGGTTTCGTCTACGCCATCGCAATCCGTATCCGCCAAATATGTATCTGAAAAAGCCCAAAATATATCTTTGAAATCATGAATCAAAACATTCGTCCAACGTGGAGGAGAGGAAAACACAGGGATTTCACGATCATTCATCGTCGCCAACATAGTTGTTAAATGTTTGGATCGACCCGATGCCATGCGCGCCTGACAGGTTATTTTTTGAATATGGGATAAAGACTCCCCCTCATAAAGCGCGGATTCGTCCCCACATGTTTGAGTGCGAAAATTAAACCATTCATTTTGATGGGTATTCAGTTGTTCTAGTTTTATCGTATTATCCTTGTGCGCATCCGCCAATTCATCATAAAGCGCTTTTAAATGGTCGTTTTGAGCCTTTAGATGTTGAGTAGAACACGCCACAAGATCAGACGTCGCCTGCGCTTTTTGACAAAAGCCAGCATTATCCAACCCCGTTTCATGTGCCGCAACAGGAACATGAATAGAGATAATAAGCCCAAAAAGTAGAGAAGCGATTGATTTCATGCTTCAAAGTATAGTATCACTATCTCAATCACGCAATGTACGATGAAAGAATAAAACAATGAACGCCGATTTTATTGATAGCCTAAAAAAAATTAGAGACACGTTAATCCCACCAATCCACCCTGCGGGATGGCCATTTATTGTTGGGTTTGCCTTTGCGACCATATTAATGTCGCTTATTTGGTGTGGCCTTGGCCTTTTCGGGTTATTCGTCACAATCTGGTGTTTTTATTTCTTTCGTGACCCTGCGCGCGTGACGCCACAACGCGATGGATTGGTGATCGCGCCCGCATGCGGCACAATATCCCACATCACGCCGAATGTTCCATTACCAAAGGAATTGGATAAGGCCAAAAATAAAAAGAATGACTACACACGTGTTTCAACATTTTTGAATGTCTTTAACGTTCACGTGAACCGTTTTCCCATCACAGGAAAAGTTATACAAAAAACATATCAACCAGGCGCATTTGTGAATGCAGCCTTTGATAAAGCATCCGAAGAAAATGAACGCGCTTCATTATTATTCGAGGTCAAAGACGGTAAAAAAACACATGAAATGGCCGTTGTTCAAATCGCCGGATGGGTGGCGCGCCGCATTTTAAATGATGCAAAGGAAAAGCAAGCTTTTAAATCTGGTGAACGTTTCGGAATTATCCGTTTCGGAAGCCGCGTTGACGTTTACTTGCCAAAGGGTGTTTCTCCATTGGTTGCCGTAGGGCAATCCATGATCGAAGGGGAAACAGTGATGGCCGATCTGTCATCCAAAGAAACGCTTCGCAAAGGGAACGTGCTTTAACCAAATTTTTTCTGTGGCGTTTGCGTTTTGGCAGGCCTGACAATCACTTTTTCAAGAGAGTGTGGAATG
>NVSI01000085.1 GCA_002401195.1 Alphaproteobacteria bacterium | reverse complement strand
ACTGAAGATGTGGCCGTAGTTTCCATCGATGTGCTGGCTTTGGCGACAGATGCTGAGGGAGATACGCTTACCGTAACCGTCGCTTCTGCAGCCAATGGCACAGTGGTTATCAATGGTGATAACACGCTGACATATACGCCCAATGCGGATTACAATGGCACCGATACGATCACGTATACCATCAGTGATGGCAATGGCGGCATCGGAATTGGTTCGGTGCCAATCTCATTGGCAGCGGTAAATGATAATCCCGTTGCCGGATCAGTAACCGGACAAAGCACGGCGGAAGAAGTCACGATTGCCTCTATAGATGTACTGGCCGTCGCCACGGATGTCGACGGTGATACGCTGAGCGTCAGTGGTGCCAGCGCCTTAAATGGTGTGGTGACGATTAATGGCGACAATACGCTGAATTATACGCCAAACGCCAATTATTTCGGTTCCGATACAAYTACCTACACGGTTGATGATGGCAATGGTGGCACGGATGTTTCGACGGTTTCCGTGACCATAACTTCGATTAACGATGCGCCAATACTCGATTTGTCTGATCGCGAACAGGCCATTTCTAACGGATCGTTTAATGCAGGGTCTGTGTCGAACTGGACAAATTGGATTGCAACTGGGCCATTTATGAATTCCGGTGTCGCGTCCAATGCGCCCGCAGTCGATACTGATAGCCTGAGTGCGGTTTCTACGTTAACCCAATCAGGCGTAACTGGCCTGTCCAGCGGACCGGGCAGCAATGGCGCGGGGTTGGTTCAATTTGATTATGGTTGGAATAACCATACCAATAATGATGGTAAGCCCAAAGAGCTCACTTTGAGCATTAACGGCATCGATTATGTGCGTATCACAACGCCAAATGATGATGGCCCTCCAGCATATGTTGTTTATCTCAATGGTGCATCCGGGCCTACAGTGTCTGTTCCTGAATCAAGTTATGCCAGTTGGATATATTACCCAGTCGTGGTGAACCTTCCTTCAAGTGTAGCTGACACGGGTAATGTAGTTTTCACTTGGCGCGGAATAAATGATTGGGAAAATGGCATTGATGATGTTTCCATCGAATATTTACGCGGGTCATCATTGGATTTTGAAGATTCATTGGGTGGATCGTTCTTAAAAATACAAAATCCCAACGCCACGTCATCATGCGGATGCGGCACATCATTCGATATGAAATAAGAACGCGCTTAAAGGCTCTATTTCGTTTTTAACTGACTTAAAATTGCGAACGGGTTGTTCTCATCCACTTCATTCGCCTTTGGCTTGGCCGAAAATGTTTTTGCGCCCTGAGGTTTTGATTTTACTGGTTTTTTCTTTGGGCGAGGCTTGAAATCTTTTTTCTCTGCCGTAAATTTAGGTTTTGGACGATCTGAAATCTTCCCTTTTTTCAGCTTAAAGAAAGCAAGTTCTGGCTTAACATCCGTCTTTGGAGTCTCATCCGTTTCGGATGTTTTCGTCTCGGCTACTGCTGTTTCTTTTTCTATCTCAACAGGTTCGGCCTGTTTTTCAACGACCTCCGCCTTAACTTCTTCTTTTATTTGAATATGCCCCATAGAAGATAAAACGCCGTATAAATCCTCGATATTACATCCAAGCCATTCTGCATATTGGTGTTTCGCCTGGAATTTCCACTCTTTCGCGCTGTCATACACATCCGTAATCACACGGTCGAGCATATCAATCCGGATCGCCTTATTCCCAAAGACAGGATAGCCAATAGAGCGGTAAAAATTGCGATCGACGCTTTCTGTATCAATTGTGATCGACACACGGCCATCGGCTGGCGTTTCCATCGGTAATGTTTTCTCATTCCAAACCGCCCATAATAACGCGCGCATATTCACAGCCGCGGGCTTCATCAAATCAAACAGAAAGACCAAAACTGGGCCCATTTTAAGACGTTTACGGCGAATTGGCCCCCGTAATTCAGGCGTCAATGCCGGAACAAATTTTTCAATATCACCGCGGTGTACAACCCCCATATTATCAAAAACAACATCGCCGATATCTTTTGCAGCCTCGGTCAGTGCGTTTTCACCGTCCGTATCCTTTAACGCAAATAAAGGCGCCAAAATCGTCCCAATATGCGCATCAACGGCCGCTTGCAATTCATCCTTGGATTTATCACCCGTCACTGAAACCTTCGGAAACAACGGCGTTTCGCCCTTTTCAATTGTCCCCACGGCCTTTCCTGGCAATGGGTTTGTTRAGTTTTCCTGCCAAAAAACTTGCCCATCGACTTGAATAGAATAACGGCCGTTATCCACCCCAGTGTCGGCTTTGGTGTTTTCTTCTGGCTTTTGTGCTTGTGTCTCGTCTGTCATAGCTATGCTTATAAATGGCTTCGGCTATAATGCCAACAATATTTTAGCCAAAATAGTGTCAAGAATTGTCCAGTGTTGCAACGGCACACGAACGCGCCCCTGATGATGTTCTAAAAACCCATGATCAAACAGATTTTGAATATCTTTATTGCCWGAAAATTCAAGACCAATCCCCTCTCGCAAACGAAGCCCCATCATTATTCTTTCTTGCATTTGTGTATCCGCATCCAAAATCTCAAATGGCTTTGCTCCGCGGCCGTTATCGGTTACATTTTTCATCCAAATATCGGGCGCTTTATGATTGCGCGTGGCAATTTTATCGCCGCTCGGCAACGTTAAACGACCATGAGCCCCCGGCCCGATTCCCACATAATCTTGATAGCGCCAATAGGCCAAATTATGCGTGCTTTCCTGCCCTTTCGCCGCGTAATTTGAAATTTCATACGGCGCAAGTCCTGCCTCCGCCATCATTTTATGGGTCATATCGTACATATCCGCGGCATGATCCCCATCCAATTCAATCAAACGCCCGCTATCGCGTAATGTTTTAAATTGCGTTCCATTTTCAATCGTCAATTGATAGAGCGACATATGCCCTTTCGCGTATTGTAAAGCCTCGGTCAGTTCATCTTTCCATTCCGAAATTTTTTGATTGGGGCGGGCGTAAATTAAATCAAACGACACGCGATCGAATGTTTGGTTTGCGATATCAAGTGCCGTTAAGGCCTCTTTCGCGCTATGTTCACGCCCTAAAAATTGCAACTGTTCATCCCGCAAAGACTGCACCCCAACCGATACGCGGTTAATACCTGCCATCTTAAAATCACGAAATTTTTGTGCCTCAATAGAGGTCGGGTTCGCCTCCAGAGTAATTTCGCAATCATTCGATAAATTCCATGTGCGTTGCACATCGTCGATCACTTTGGACACAGTTTCAGGCGCCATCAGGCTGGGCGTTCCGCCGCCAAAGAAAATAGAAGAGACATTCCGCCCCCCCAACAGCGCACCGTAATGTTCGATTTCATGGCGAAAGGCGTCGCGCCACGCGTCGTGATCTACGCTATCGGCCACATGTGAATTAAAATCACAATAGGGGCATTTTTTAAGGCAGTACGGCCAATGAATATAAACAGCAAGAGATTTCATGCCTCTTCTTATACGCCATCAATTGACAGGCGCAAGACAGAACATTATCGTCCATCTCATGAAAAACATTAAAATTGGTGATCTCAACAGCTATGTAATCGAACCAGAGGAAGGCGCAAAAAACATTGTTGTCCTTCTTCACGGATACGGAGCCAGCGGACGAGACCTGATCGGCATTGGGGATGAGTGGAAAAACGCCCTGCCCAACACTATCTTTATATCGCCAGATGCCCCCTTCCCTTGCGAGATGGCTCCGGCGGGTTTGCAGTGGTACAGCCTGAATGAATATACAATTCCAGCAATGGAGCGCGAAATCGTTGGCGCGTGGCCCGTTCTTAATCAATATCTGGACGCGGTTTTAAAGCATTACGGCCTCGGCGATGATAAAATGATCATTAGCGGGTTTTCACAAGGATGCATGATGAGCCTTTACGCCCTGCCGCGGCGGAAAAATGCATGTGCAGGAATTTTGGGATATTCGGGACGATTGTTGGGGGCAAGCGCCCTTAATGGCGCCAATAAAACCACACCCATCTACCTGATCCATGGCGAAGCCGACGACGTGGTCGACCGCGGGTCATGGGATGATGCGACCGAAACACTTGAAACACGCGGTTACAAGGTGTCCGGATACACAACGCCGCGCCTTGGACACGGCATTGATGGCGATGGTATCGCAAACGGTTTAAAATTTATCCAATCGTGTTTTTAATGGACGACTTTGTCTTTGCGGATACCAACGATAATTTCTTTTAATTCTAATTTTTGTTTTTTAAGCTGTCTCAATAGCATCGTGTCAACGGACACGGACAATTCTTCTTTATCAATATGTTTGGCAAGAAGAGCGCATTTGGATTGAAGGGCCTCGAGGCGTTTTTGTGGGAGCATGGAAATATATCCTTTCATTTAAATGTTTAACAATTAAAGGGCGACTGGATACCCCAACCCTAACACAGCCATTTGTACGAATGCGAATCTTGAACCCAAGACCGCGCTGACAAATGTTTTGGACACAACCAAACCCAGAATACATGGATGCTATTGATAGAGAATTAATTTCCTTTATAATTTTTCATGAATTCATCTCAAATTTTGATATAATCATCCCATGATAAAAATATTACTCTCATCCCTTCTTTTATTTTCATCCTCAGTGACCTTGGCTGAAGAGCCAATTGAGCATGAATTCTTTGATAAATTCATCAAAGAAAATGAAGAATTTGAACATTCTCTCAATCTAAAGATCGAACGTGTTTTCCGCCTGACTCACCTAAATTGTGTTTCGTCACTCAAGATAGAGCGACAAAAACCAAGCATTATATCCATGCCAATTGAGCGCCCAACCTTTAAAGACGCCGATCCCGACACGATGAGGAAAAAAGACACTATTATTGAGAATAGAATCGTTAAAAAAGACACAGCAATCAACGACGATGATAAAAATGCACCGTCCCCCGCCTATGGACAATGGATCGAGCATAATATCGTCACAGGATGTGGCGAAACAACACGAGTGAACAGCCTGGTTGTGGCTTATTCCGACTTGATGCCGCTTATTTATCCTTTGCTCAGCGGAAAAACAGCGCTCGACCCGATTGATCAACCTTTCGCCGAACAATCTTTAATGACACGACTTAAGAAACTAGAACGCCCTTGCGAAGGAACGCCATTTGTTTCAAACACTGATCTTGTTGGATACAGAATAAAAAGCGGTAAAGCTATATCCCAAGAGGACACGGGTTACGGGCGATTTGAACGATGGGACATCACGGCATGTGATACCAAATACAGCGCGAATATCGCCATTCTTCCTGATCCGAAAAAACGATACCGTTATATCGCGCGCCTCAAAAAGAAATAAAAAAAGCCCGCCATTTTATTGGCGAGCCCTTTTTCGTTCATCATATTAAGTGAACTAATTTTACTTTTTCTTACCATCAATTGCGTGAAGTTCTGTCACTTCAGCCGTTGGTTCAACCCCATCAGAATCATCCGCAGCCGTTTCACCTGTCAACATATTATCGCCAACCAATCCCGSATTCGCACGGATCTTTGTTTCGATTTCTAGTTCTATTTTCGGATTTTCAGTGAGGAATGTTTTTGAATTTTCACGTCCCTGCCCCAGGCGGTTCCCTTCATACGAAAACCATGATCCAGCCTTCTCAACAATACCGGCCTGCACCCCAAGGTCAAGAATTTCACCCTGCTTTGAAACGCCTTTACCATACATGATATCGAACTCAACCTGACGGAATGGAGGCGCCATTTTGTTTTTAACAACCTTCACGCGGGTCTGGTTTCCAACAACTTCGTCACGGTCTTTGATTTGGCCAATGCGGCGAATATCAAGGCGAACCGACGCGTAAAATTTCAATGCGTTTCCGCCCGTCGTTGTTTCAGGTGATCCAAACATCACGCCAATTTTCGAACGGATTTGGTTAATAAAGATCACAACCGTACGAGAGCGCGAAATTGAGCCTGTCAGTTTCCGCAAGGCCTGTGACATTAAACGGGCCTGAAGGCCCATGTGGGAATCACCCATATCGCCTTCAAGTTCTGCCCTTGGTACAAGAGCCGCAACCGAGTCAATAACCAACACATCCAACGCGCCAGAGCGCACTAACGTGTCCGTAATTTCCAAGGCTTGCTCCCCTGCATCAGGTTGAGAAATCAAAAGTTCCTCGACATTACAGCCAAGTTTCTTGGCGTAAGATGGATCCAACGCATGCTCCGCATCAATGAATGCACATGCCCCACCTGTTTTTTGCGCCTCTGCAATAATATGAAGCGCCAATGTTGTTTTACCCGAGCTTTCAGGGCCGTAAATTTCAACAACACGTCCGCGCGGCACGCCGCCAATACCAAGACCAATATCAAGGCCAAGAGATCCCGTTGACACAACATCAACATTCATTTTCAGGCCGCCCTCGCCACCCAATTTCATAATTGAGCCCTTACCAAAGGCACGTTCAATTTGTGCCAAGGCAGCGTCGAGTGCCTTTGTCTTATTATTATCCATTGATTTGTCCTTTGCGTCCTTTAATGATGCAGTAGCCATAACAGTAATCCTTTCCAATTTTAAAATACAGTTCGGTTCCAATGAAACCGTTTTTTCGTCCACAGCTTTAATGTGAACGAAATAAGAACATTGGTCAAGAACAAAAATAGAACAAAATGAATTTTTATATGTTTTCTAACTCAAAACCTCTTTGACCTTTTCCGCCAAAAGCTGAAGGGTAAAGGGTTTGGGAAGGAAATGAGCATTGTCGCCTATTTCGTCTTTAAATCGATCTTCCGTGTATCCAGAGACAAAAATAATCGGAAGTGATGGATTTGTTTTTAAAACTTCTTTTGCCAATGTTGGGCCGTCCATCTCGGGCATGATGACGTCCGTCACCATAAGGTCAATCGTCCCGTCATGTGCCTCGATAACCTCCAAAGCCGACGCGCCATTAATCGCCTCAAGAACATTATATCCCTTGTTTGCAAGAGCGCGAGCCG
>NVSI01000084.1 GCA_002401195.1 Alphaproteobacteria bacterium | reverse complement strand
TCATATCCCAGTGCGAGAAAAAAGCACTCAACAAAACCCGCCGAGTGCTAGACGCCTTCGCCAACCGAATTGGCGACAACGCCTGGCAAACGGTCATTACTAATGAAGGCCTACTGTCGGTTAAAAAATTGTTACGTAAAACAGCGAGTAAAAATACCGCGGTGAGTTGTCATTGGATTCGGAGCCGGTCGCGCTCAGAATTGGTTTGGGTGGTGGGTAAACGGAGTAAGTTTAATAGTGATGGCATTGTGCCGGTGAATAATACGAGTAAGAGCATCGAAATCTTCTTAGAAAAAGATCAATGGAAAACGATAGTAGTTATAAAATATGCATCTGCAATAGCTGGGCTATTTCATGATTTTGGAAAAGCTAACGTATTGTTCCAAGACAAACTAAAAGGGATGACAGCATCAAAAGGCGAGCCTTACCGTCATGAATGGATTTCATTAAGATTGTTTCAAAGTTTCACAGAAAATAAACCCGATATTCAGTGGTTACAAGAATTAACAGAAATAGAAAAAAACAGTATTGCAAGCTGTTTTCGAGATGGCTTAGATAGAAGCGAAGATTTTAATCACCCTATAAATAAACTTTCTTCTTTTGCACAGTTAGTAGCATGGTTGATTCTAACGCATCATAAACTTCCATTGGTTCCAACATTGAAAGACACTGTTAATTTAGCACCTTCTTTTGATAACACTAAGACATGGCTTAGTGATTTTGAGCCCATATGGAATTCTTATCAGTGTAAAGACGCAGACAAAATGTGCCTATTGGCCAAAAACTGGGACTTTGAAAACAAACTCCCAGTGCTAAGCATGAAATGGCGGTCACATGCATGTGCCATCACCTCTGAAGCGTTAACGAAATTAAGACCCATTCTTCAACAGCAAACAAATTGGTTACATGAACAGCTTTTTACCACCCATCTTGCTCGGCTTAGTTTAATGCTTGCTGACCACTATTATTCATCACAAGAACCAACAGAAGAATGGCAAAGTGCTACTTATAACGTTATTGCTAATACTGATAGAAAAACTAGAGCACAAAAACAACAGTTAGATGAGCATTTAATTGGGGTAGCTTATAGCGCAAAAGGTATTGTAAAAGCTTTACCAAAGTTAAAAAGTGAGCTTCCCTCTTTGGGTGAAAATAGTTTTTTAAAAAATAATGTTGAAAAAGAATTTAAAGAAAACTTTGGTTGGCAAAATAAAGCAAGAAAATTAAGCGAAGTAATAGCAAAGGATGCTGTAAAACAAGGTTTTTTTGGTATTAACATAGCATCCACAGGAAAGGGTAAGACCTTGGCTAATGCAAAAATAATGTACGCATTAGGAAATGAAACAGGGGCGGTTAGATTCAGTGTCGCGTTGGGGCTAAGAACGCTAACCTTGCAAACAGGTAAAGAATTTCGCAAAAAACTGGAATTAAACGATCAGCAACTAGCCATTGCTGTAGGAGGAGTTTCCGTTAAACAGTTATTTGAAAACCGACAACAAACAACCAAACMRYYRGANCAMSMAGAGTCCACAGGAAGCGCATCACAAAATGAAATAATAGATGCTGATCTTCACATGGATTATGCCGCTGATATTCAAGAACACAGTTTAAGTACTTGGACAAAACAAGAAAAACGCTTAGATCAACTCATACAGGCGCCAATACTAGTCAGCACCATAGATCATTTAATATCAGCAACAGAAGGTACAAAAGGGGGTAGGCAGATAGCGCCTATGCTGCGATTATTAACGTCAGATTTAGTTCTTGATGAGCCTGACGATTTTGGCTTGGATGACTTACCTGCGCTATGTCGGTTAGTACATTGGGCTGCCATGTTAGGCAGCAAAGTATTGCTWTYTWCTGCCACTATGCCACCAGCAATGGCTAATGCTTTATTTCAATCTTATCAAGCGGGTTGGGCTGAATATGCTAAAGCGAATATCGAGCAGTGGAATGGCGAAATACTTTGTGCTTGGTTTGATGAGTGGGAAAGTAAAAGTGAATTGTGTAAGCATGTTGATGACACTAAAACTTTTCAACCTGCACATGAAAACTTTATAAAAAAACGCATCAAAAACCTCAAAGAAAAAATCACAGCAAAGCAATTAGGAAGTATTGCTGAAGTTGAGAATAATGAGTCAACCGTTGCAAAATCAATGGCAATAGCAATACAGACCAATATTGTTAATCTACATAAAATTCATTGCGTTAATAATGAGGAGAATGAAAGTGGTAAGTCGATTTCTATTGGGCTTGTACGTATGGCAAATATTAATCCTCTAGCAGCGGTAGCCAAAGAGTTGATGGCATTAACATTACCCGATGATATCTGCGTTCATTATTGTATTTATCATAGTCGCTACCCACTTGCAATACGCTCGCATATTGAAAATAATTTAGATGATATTTTAAATCGACAAAAGCCAGATGAAGCATGGGAAATACTAAGCAAAACAGTAAATTCTCATAGCCAAAATCATTGGCCATGCACG
Source organism: Alphaproteobacteria bacterium (assembly GCA_002401195.1). Taxonomy (GTDB): domain Bacteria; phylum Pseudomonadota; class Alphaproteobacteria; order Micavibrionales; family UBA1664; genus UBA1664. The sequence goes on along the minus strand of NVSI01000084.1, from coordinate 4,600 downwards.
TCAAAAGTGAAGTGTCCGTCAATGCCTGACAGCGCAAGCCCAATTTATTCATGAAATCAACAGCCAGGTGAGCCATGATGCTCACGCTTCCGCCGTTTCCAATGATCCACACCGCTTTGTCATTTTCAAGCGCGCCATCTAAAATCTCAACAAGCGTATCTGCGGCCGCATCCGATGTTGTGGTTTCACCATCCATACGAACACGTGTATCACTTACCGATGATGATAACTCTTCGGACCATTTCTTAAGCATAAATCATTCCTTTATTGTTGCTCATAGAAGATAACCTTTGACCCTTCGTTGTCAACTTTAAAAGGCACAGATTTCCGCTCTAAACTCTTTGATAATTCAGTCTGATTTCCTGCATAAAACAACATGAAACCACCACCGCCAGCCCCTAAAATTTTACCACCCGTGGCGCCTGTATTCATGGCTTTCTTATAGAGATCATCCATTGGTTTGTCTCCAATTTTGGACGAAAGCGTCTTTTTCATCTGCCACCCGGCATCAAGAGCCCTCCCCAGTGCGCCGACATTTCCACTCTCCAACTCTTGTTTTAACGCACCAACTTGATCGACCATCTTGCGTAAAGTATCTGCCTTTTTTTCTCTATTATCATCACTATTTTGATCCTTCAACACAGTGTCCGCATTCCGCGTTTGGTCAAGATAATAAAGAGCAAGGTTATCCTCCATCAAACTGCGCGACTCCTGAGAAAGCATTACAGGTTGAACTGAAACGCTTTCATCCGCGTTGAATGTATATGTCCGCACACCACCATAGGCCGCGGCGTATTGATCTTGTTTCCCAATTGGTTTTTTCAAAATATCAATTTCAATCTCGCAGGCTTCCTGTGCTAATTGTTCATGGCTCACCTGACGTCCTTCATAAGCATACAACGCATGAAGGAGCCCCACCGTAAATGTACTAGATGACCCCAAACCTGTTCCGGCAGGAATATCCGCCAAAGATGCAATTTCAATGCCGCCTTTAATATTGAAACGTTCCAAGCATGTTCGGATAATCGGATGCTCGATCTCTGACACATGATTAACATCCTCAACTTTTGAATATTTAAGGCGTATTTTATTACTTTGAAAATATGGGTGTATCGTGATGTACATATACCGATTTATGGCCGCGCTCAAAACTGCACCAGGGCCATAACCCCTATAAAACCACGAGGCATCACTCCCCCCGCCAACAAAACTTACTCTAAACGGTGTTCTTGTAATGATCATTTTTTATCATCCTTTAATATAAACGTGACGGCATCCAATACGTTATTCGCCACGTGGYCGGCCTGTACATCGTGTGTTTGTAACCCTTCTACATCCTCTCCGATAYACACGCAAGATAATCCACTGTTATTGGCCGCGCCAACATCACGCCAACTATCCCCAATAACCCACGATCGAGCACGATCAATATTATGCTTCAAACAGGCATCATCAATCATTTTCGTATTTGGTTTTCGACAATCACATTTTATTTTCAATGGTTTTACTTCGCTTTCAAACCCACAGTCAGGATGATGCGGACAATAATAAAGATCGTCCAAAAAAGCGCCTTCTTTTCCTAGCGTTCCTTCAAAATACGCATGAATAGAAAGTAACTCTTCCTCTGTGCAATCCCCTCGGGCAATGACCGGTTGGTTCGTTAATAACATTGATTGATAAGGACTTGCGCTCACCAATTTCAACGCATCACTTGCGCCGTTTTCTAATTCCAACATGTCAATCGAACGGACATAGCCGTTAGATTTGTTAAGCGTTCCATCCCGGTCAAAAAATATCGCGGGGCGCACATTATGATATGTTTTCAAATCAACAAGGCMTGTCTCAATATGTTTTTCAACCTTATCCAATCGATCAAGCGTGCCCATATCTTTCACGTATTCAGAAGATCGGTAAGCATAGATACTCTCTTTATTTTGTAACGCAGGGCCAAAAATATCCCGCATCCAATCCGTAGGTTCTCCATTTGAAGGAATATAAAATTTTATTTTTGGATCAACAATATATACGGCGGCACTCACACAATTCCCAAGTTCTGGATGACCCGTATGTGGCTTAAGGTGGAAATTTGATATTCGGCTTTGTGGGTCGGATTGTATCAAATCTGAATCGTATGGATGATCATTTGGGTGTACAAACAGCGTCGCAACGCCCTCCTTATCCTCATGAAACTTTAAAAATCTTGTGGCATCAAAGTTACAAACCAAATCACCATAGAGAATAAACAGTGGTCCAGACCAATCGAACGTAGAAAAAGCACCTGCGGTTCCCAAAGGTTTACCTTCGACCCGAACGTCAACAACCATTGAAAAATTATGAATTGAAAGCCATTCAATCACCTGCTGACTTTCGTACCCTAAAAACAAAGTTACTTTTTCAAACCCTTCTGATTGCGCCCATTCAAGTTGACGTAAAAGGATTTCTTTTTCCAATACAGGCGTTAAACATTTTGGTCGCTCTTTATTGACTTTACTAAGACGCGTTCCTTTTCCACCAGCTAAGATCGCTAAATGCATTATGCTCTCCTTAGTTTAATAAGAATTGTTTTGGCAATATATTTTGGGCACACAAAACAAAGGATGGTAAATGCCGACATTTTTTGCAAAACTGAGCTTTCGCCGTTTAAAATAAAATATTGAACTTGAGAATACAAAGCCCATCGCGTTTTAAATTTCATTTTAGATTTGTATAAATCATAAAATCGTTTCTTTCCTTGAAGCTGGAATTTGTGAAATTTATTTTGGCCACTCACTTGTGTCTCGGGATGGTGCCGGTAACGAATAAGCCGTTGAGAATTCCGAGAAATCTTTTTACCATGAATGATAAACCGAAGAAGAAAGTCTTTATCTTCCGATCCCTTTAATTCTGAGTTGAAAGCGCCGACCTCCTTAAACGCATCCGTTTTCATGAAAATATTTGAGCCAACAACACCCATGTTTTTAAGCATCACTTCATCAAGGTCAAATTCAGATGGTAGAGATTTTCCGTCCCAAGTTTTTCCAGTCTCATCAAAATTAACCATCGGGGTTACAATTAAATCTGAATTTTTACTCTCCATAATTTGCACGCATGACCGTAAATATTCACTGTCCATTTGGTCATCGTCATCTAAAAATGCAAGACCATCACCTGTTGCGATTTCTGCGCCTGCGTTTCGCGCTGATGATGGACCAAGGTCACCCAAGCGAACAAAGTCGATTTTCGCGGCGCGTTCTGGATATTCGGCCGCATATCGCCGTTTAAAATCAAAGGTCGAACCATCATCAACCAATATGGCCTGTGATGCGGGACAGGATTGATCAAAAACAGATTCCAAAGCTGCACAGGCATATTCATAGCGATTATGAGTAATGATAACAACACTAATTTTCATGGTATTGACCGATCTCTAAAATGGCGATTGCTGATGCCTGTTCAACGTTATTTTTCGCTGTATCAATGATAATTTTCTTTGGTGCAGGAAATATACGATAAAAATCATGCCATTTTTTTCTGTCGTTGCGAAGGCTTTCGATACTTCTCTCTGGCTTTCGTTTGAAAATAATATCTTCGTCGGCATCGCATAAAAAAAGAATATCAACGCGAGGAAGGAAAAGCCGTAACATTCGAGAACCTAAATTTGAACGCGTATAAATCCATCCAGGCATCCGATCAATAAGCAACATTCTTTTATTGCGGAGAGAGACGTTCCTTGCGATACATTCAATCGGAAACAAAACGTACCGAAATATAAATCCGTCTGATGAGACCTTATCCAAAAAAGGAGTTTTATAGTCTTTTAATCCATAGTAAAAACACTCCGCATTCGGAATGTCTTTTAAGCAGGCCTCAACCAAGGATGATTTACCACTGCCATCCGTTCCGATGAAAAGTGCTCGAAAAGTATTTTTTTTCACAATTTTAAACCTTCCCAAACTTTTTGGATACGCGCGCCGTATTTTTGTATTCTCTTTTTATACAGTGTTTCAGATATCACACGATCTTGACTCGACTCTATCACGTTTCGACACACGACATACGAGATCAAATCGTGACCATCAAAATCTATTTTTCCATTCATTTTTTTTATAACCTCCTGCGGAAAAGCAAGTATGTCAGACAGTTTTTCATCGCCCTTTATCTCGTTGCAAAAATGATAATGGATCACGTCATAGCGGTCCCAAAAACTTTTTCGATACCCACCCCAATCAATCAAAACAAGCCGCCCATCTTCTTCAAAAATATTCTCCTGATGTAGGTCACAATGCGCCGATGAAAGTTTAATCTTATAATTTTGAATAAATTTTTGCACATCACTAGGTAAGAACTGCATCATTTCTTCTTCGAGAAGATAACCCAAGCTAATATCATCAGCCGCGACACCGCTTAACAAACCTCCCAAAAATCGTTCGGTGAGTTCGTAATTCGCAGGTTTTAAAAATGGACGGACAAGCGACAGACAACAACCATCTTGCGTCGGACGAACTCCTGAAAAAATAGGGCTCGATTTCGCAAGTTCATGTCCGTCTTTTTCTTTACGCAAAAGACGGATCCCCGATAGTGATATGGGTATCTTATAAAAACGATTTTTAAAAGATACATT
>NVSI01000083.1 GCA_002401195.1 Alphaproteobacteria bacterium | reverse complement strand
TCGCCGATGCCTTCAAGGTTTGGTGGGCGCGTTTCAAGACGTACAACATGCGGTTGCTGAAGTTGTAATTCGCACGCATCTTCGCATGTGATAATCCGCTCTCCTTGGTCGATATAGCGCGTTAAACAGTTCAGCATGGTTGTTTTACCAGATCCTGTTCCGCCAGAAATGAGGCAGTTAAGGCGTGAACGACCAATGGCCATAATGAGTTTCGCGCATTCGGGCGTCGCCGCGCCAAATCCGACAAGATCATCAAGAGTAAGCGAGTCTTTTTTGAATTTACGAATGGTGAGCGTGGCGCCGTCAACGGCCAATGGTGGAATAATGGCGTTCACACGCGATCCATCCATTAAACGTGCATCACAAATAGGCGAACTTTCATCCACGCGCCGACCAATCGCGCCAACAATACGTTGAGCAATTGTCACAAGGTGAGCATTGTCACGGAACTTGATACTGGCCTTTTCAATTTTTCCGTTCACTTCAATAAAGGTCGTGTCAGGGCCGTTAATCATGATGTCAGAAATATCATCGCGCTCGAGTAACGGTTCAAGAGGGCCAAAGCCAAGCATGTCATCGGCGCATTCACGTGCGATTTGCACTTGTTCGCTGTCTGATAAATCAAGGGTCCGAAAACGCGTAATTTCTTTAACGGCTGTGGCGATTTCTCCGCGCGCGGAATCCATGTCCATTGCGGCCAAACTTTTGATATCCAGACTTTCGCGTAAATCTTTCCAAATACGATTGCGCGCCTGTTCAATGCGTGGGTTTTTAACAACGGGCGCCTCTTCTTTTGGCGCAATTTCACCAAAATCAAAACTTGTGGAGGCCGTTGTCTTCTCTTTTTTAGCTGTGGGCTCAGCCTGTTTTTTTTCAACAGGTTTTTTGCTTTCTGGCTTTTCTTTTTCTTCTTTTTCAACTGCGGTTGATGCCTTTGGCGCTGATCCTGCTTTTTTCTTTCCAAACATCGGTTATTTCCCCCCGTTAAGGAATGAAAACAGTCCTTTTTTGGCAGGGGCATCGCTTGGGATTTTATATCCTGTCATTTTAATAATGGTTGGAATAAGGGCCTCTTTATATTTTTTAAAGCCGGCCGCCTTTCCAATGAATTCACCGCTGTTTTCGGCCTCTGCAAACATATTGGCATCCCAGTCGATCGCGGTGATATTTGGGGATTGAAGGGCTTCGGAGGCGTCTTCGACGCTGATATCAACGGACTTTACCATCCCTGATTTGTTGAGAATGATTGTCGGTATACGGTTGCCCGCGCCAGGCATATCATTCAGGTCTTTTAATAATAATTTTGCAATGGATAAATCGGGAACGCGAGGGGTCGTGACAACGGCCACTGAATTTGCCCGTGCCATAACCATACGAATGAGTTGAACGGGCGCCTTTGATAAATCCAAAATCACATTTGGGTACAGCGTCAGGCATTTATCAAGCAACATTTCAAAGGCCTGTGTCGCAACGGGGTTATCCAAAATACTTTCTGCGCCGCAATTCATAACAAAAAGTTTTTCGCYCTTTTTGACGATTAAACGGTTGAATGCATCATCATCCTTATCAACAATCGCACGTGCGGCCTCGATTAATGTTCCTGATGGTGAAAAACCAAAATGTGTCCATAGGGTGGAGGCACCGCCCGACGCGTCCAAGATCAAAGTCTTGACCTTGAAATTATGCGCCATGACATGCGCCATCATGGTTGATATGGATGTTGTTCCAACGCCGCCTTTGACACCAGAAACTGCCATTAAGTGACTGTCTACGGCGCCAACGATGTCTTGAAGAGAGGAGGCAATGGTTGTAATAAATTGATCGGTTGAGACGGGTTTAACAAGGTAGTCACTGATTCCCATACCCGTGAGGTGTCGATACAGTTGGACGTCATTCACAGGGCCAATAACGATGGCGGCTGTGCCTTCTTGGCAAACATCGGCCAGGCCTTCGAGTTGTTTTTGAAAATCTTCCCCTGTATCGTCGGTTCGGATAATGATTAAAGTCGGAGATTTACGGCGTTCGTAATGTGTAATCGCATCGCCCAAATTTTCCCCTCGAACGGACATGGCCACGCGCCCAAAGCGCCAATCTTCGGCCAAGGTCGCAAATGTGTTGCTTGTTTCTTCATCGCTGGAAAACAGATGGATTTGCGCAGGGGGAAGAAGGCTTTCAATGCCGCCATTTTTTGCCGCCTGATTTGAATCTTCTTCGGAGGTGTTAGGTTTCTCTGTCATGATTATTCAGTCGTGTTCCCTGCCAATTCTGACAAAACGTAACTTGGCACAAACCCATTGAGTGTTCCTGTGCGAACGTCACGGTTTACAATATTTGCGGCGCTTTGTCCGTCGTTACGCTCGCCAAGGCCTGCAACGCCTTCTAAATCTTTTGGATTGGCGATTTGTTGCGCCATCATGTCTTTGACGGTGCATCCTAAGCCGTAATCCGTATATTCACCTGTTTGAACGCCGTTCATTCCCGGCATTTGTCCGCAATTTGAAGGGCCAGAGGCCGTAATGCGGTTATAGGCAATAACGGCGGATCCGTCCGWTCCAACCACAGGCGTGGCATTCACAACGGCGTTGCGCATGTCCAGTTTTCCAAGTTGCCCTTTGACAATGCTTGCGCGGTTATGGGCCACTGTCTTTGCGCCTTTTTTATTCGGGTTATATCCAAATACGACGTAAAGAGGGGAATCCCCATGACGATGATAATCTTCGGAAATATTCATCAATGCGTTATATGTGACATCCCGCGCGGCCAATGTTTCGACATGGCGATCTTGATGAATTTCAATCGCGCGCGCGCTGAGCACTGTGTCTTCGGTCATGCTTGGCTTCATTGATCCTGTGCATGCGCTGACGCTGAGGCAGAAAAAAGAAAAGGCAGTGAGTGTAAAAATTTTTTTCATGATTTTAGTCCAATATATATCCAACGGCTTTACCTTTAACGGCGTTCGCAATTTTTTCACGGCCATTGACACGGCCAAGATTGGCGATCAATGCCTTGTTCAATGGCGTGGAATGTTCAACAGGTTTGCGCTGCGCGGCCTGTGATTTATCCGCGAATGGTTTGACAAGATATGCCGTGATCAGAATTACCAATTCAGATTCGTTACGGGCAAAACTTTCAGAATTTGAAAGAGCGCCAAGAATAGGGATGTCTTTTATACCGGGAAGGCGGTTTAAACGATTTAAGGATTTTGATTCAATTAACCCCGCCATCATTAATGTGCCGCCGCTTGCCATTTCGACATTGGTTTCGGCGCGGCGAACATCAAATCCAGGGACAGTAATACCTGGAACTTGGAATGAGAAATCATCAGAGACATCAGAGACTTCGGTCGAGATTTGCAAGTTGATGCGGTCTTTTGACATGACCGTAGGTTTAAAGGCCAGAGAAACGCCGAACGGTTTATATTCGTACGTTACGTTTCCGTTATCGTCGATTGCTGTGGGGATTGGGAATTCACCACCGGCCAAAAACCGTGCGTTTTGCCCTGAAATTGCGGTTAAGTTTGGTTCTGCCAATGTGCTGACCAATCCATCGCGTTCAAGGGCGCGGAATAGAGTTGAAATTGTGTTTGATCCGTCATTAAACAATAATTGCCCTGTGGCCAATAATGGGTTCGCGGTTAAACCAAGGCCCGTTGCCGTGGCCAATGCGGCCGTTGTATTTGAATTGGAATCTGTTCCGTTGAGTTGTGTTTCAAGACCAAGTTCGTTGAGGACAGTCCGAGAGACCTCTAACACTTTGACCTTAATCATAACTTGTTGATCGCCTTGGACGGACATCATGTTCACGATTGATTCGTCTCCGCCTGCAAATCGGGCTGCGACATCTTGGACGCGGCCGGCTGTGGCGGGATTTGATACATTTCCAGTTAATATAATGTCGTCATTAACTGTCGTGGCAATGATGTGCTCATCAGGAAATAAATTTTTCAATGTATTTTGTAGTGTTGTTTCATCAACGCGGACATGAATATCAAGCTGTTGAATGGGGTTTCCGTCACCGTCAAAGACCATGACATTTGTATCGCCAAGCGCGGCGCCAATGAGATAAAGACGGTGATTTTTGAGGGCTCCGACTTCAATAATAGATGGATCGGCAACCAAAACATCGGCGATATTACGGTTTACTTCGATCACGGCGGACTTTCCGCGTGTGATTGTAATGTGACGACGGGGGAGTTCTCCCGATGATTTTTCGTATGACATAGTACCATTGTTTCGCATGGCAATCGTCGTTGTATCTTGCRCGGCGCCGGCTGTGACAACCGCGGGTAAAACATCTAAAAAGGCTTGGGCGCGGGCATGTGTATATCCAAACACACCGCCACAGGCGATGATGGATAATGACAATAATGCGTGTTTTGCTGTTTTTATCATGACTTAAACCTTATTGCGCAGGGGTGGGTCGGACGACCACATCTGAAGACGTTGCACCGTTATAGATTCTCACAACACGGCTTTGGACGCCAGAACTATTTTCATTTCCAAGTAATTCTTGCATAACATTGCTCATTCTTACGTCTGTTGTTGCTTGTGGAATTTTGCCATCTTCGGATAATGGTTTGTCATCGCCAAGTTTACGAAGGGAGAGAGAAAGCTTACCCATCGCCTCGGCCAAGGCCAATTCCTCGGCTTGTTTTGGCGTGACTTCTAGTGTCACTGTGCGCGCAACGGATACTTTTTCCACTTCCTTTGCTTTTTGGTCAACGGCGACAACGCGAAGATTCTCAAGAACAGTTTGCGCGGCTTTTTTACTGATAACGTTAACAGAGGCGTCCTGAACGCGCTCATCCGATGGAATGCGCACATCGTATGTTAAAATCACATCAACGCGGTCATTGGGCATTAAAAATCCACCAACAGAGCTTTCGGCCTTAACTTTGATGGCCATGGCGCGCATGCCTGGTGCCAATGTTGCGGCAACAAAGTTTCCTTTGTCTTCTTTAACCATAGCGGATTGAACAAGGGGCTCACCTTTACTGATCGATCGGCGTACACGTCCGCTTAATGGTGTTTTTAATTCTTCTTCAGATAATTTTGATTTTACAATCGCGCCTTCAAAGATCGCGTCTTTTGGCCATTCTTTCCATTCATAGGATTTTTCGCTCAATGCATCACCCATCTTGATATTTTTTGTGGCTATCAAAATATATGTCGCTGGAATTTTTGCGATTTGTTGAGTTGGTTCGGGCGCCCCAAGCATGGATTGCAACAATAAGGCGATCAGAAGTGCAACGCAAAGTCCGCCTCCTAAGATGATTAATACTTGTCTATTCATTGTTTAAATCCACTCAATTTATATTTTCATTCACCTTATGATTTTAAATCACGAGGCTTAATAAATACTTATGCGGTTATGGTAACAGGCCAAGGCTGCAAAAAGACGCGATGGCTCCGCATGCGATCGCAATCCCATAGGGGACGACGTTATGCCCTTTGGCCAAGGCCTGAATCCATCCGTTTTGTAAGATGGGGTAACGAATAAGGCGTGTAATAACACGTTGCCCAAAGTTTGTTTTTCTCAAAATAATACTTAAGATCGCCAAAAGGCCTCCAACAAATGTTGTGATCATTAAAAAGACAGGCAGGCCGTTCAGCCCGACCCAAAGGCAGATGGCGGGAATAAGTTTTGCGTCCCCCCCTCCGAACAGTTTTAAAAAGAATAAAACGACCATAACAATAAACATCACACCCCCAACGATCATATGGGATGAAAGGGGTTGTTCAAACATAGTGAGGTCAAAATATGAGTTCGCAATCCACGCGCCGCCAAAACAAAAAGTCACGATAACGGGAATGATGTTTGGAATACGAAGTTTCAAGAAATCTGTGACGGCCGCGGCGGTAATCGTACCGATTGTAAAGAGGATGATTGTTAATAAAATAACCATGATTACGCCTTTCTCCGCTTGGTGTTAAAATTTTGGATGTAAAAAACCCGCCCAATGCGTTGAGGGCATAAAAGGCGGGTTTTAAAATACTTAAATAAATAAAATTTTATTCTGGAGCTTCTAGTGATCCACCAAGGTCTTCGAACAATGTGGTCAATTCACCACCAAAGGCAAAAACAGCAGCAGAGATCGCAACGGCGATACCAGCGGCAATTAAGCCATATTCGATGGCTGTTGCGCCTTCTTCGTTTGTTTTAAATTGTACGTATGATTGTGCAATAAGTTTCAACATAATAAGTTATCCTCCTACAGATAGTTTGTTTAGAAATGTTTTTTAACCACTCTTAAATATGAGACCGTAAATAACCTCATTTGATATATTTAGAATACCTGTTCGTTGGTAAATGAAAAGTTAAAATTGATGTTTTTACGTAATGTATCGTTTTGATATTAAACGAAATTTACTTCAAATTCGAAATAATGGAGTAAAACCGTTGCTGAACATGGGTTTCAATTCCACTTAGTTTTTAATGTAAAGGTTGGAGAGCTCGCGACTGATCGCTTCGAATGCCTCAACAAGGTCGGCTTGTGCTGGTGCATCGTAATATTTTGTGCTGTCTGTGGCACAATCCCGATAGTAATCTTTTGTGTTTTCATTGATCGAGCTGGTAAATGTAATCGTATAAAGAATGATCCCATCTTCCTTCATGGCTTCACATACATCCTYGAATTTTTCATTCAGGTCACTGGGGCCTATATTGTGATCTTGTGTGGGGCCATAGGCCGAATAGTAGGGGTGCATTGTATTTTGACCGTCGGTCATCATGACGACRGCTTTGCGCCATTCTTGATCGTCGTATGAGGCGCCCTCTTGGAAAGGAAAGTCGGGTGAAATTAACCGCCATCCCCAAACCATTCCATAGTTCCCAAGTGTGTGCCCGCGCGCATTCATTGTGCCAATGCGTTCAAGAAGATAGTCTTGGTCGCTGGTGAGCGGTGTAACATAGGATGTTGGGCATACATAATTCGGATATCGGCGGACGTTTCCTTGCCAATTTAAATGGCAATACGGGTCGTCATCATCATCGCGGCAATAACGATACATATCCCACGGGCCGGCATGGTCTGTGATGTCCGTTGGTTCGTCCTCAATGACACAGCCAAGCCAGCCGTTGGATGAGTTATAAGATGTTGTATATGACAGGCCGAACGGGTTGTTCACAAAGGGCGTTCCATCCGCATATTGCGACCCGTCGGGATTTTGA